>QHUV01000433.1 GCA_003222065.1 Gemmatimonadota bacterium
CAACTCGATGAGGAGCGCCACTAGCCACTACATAGTCGAGCGGCCTAGCTTCCGCGCCGATGACACGCACGCGCATTGCCGTGCTCGCGTCCGGCGGCGGCACAAATTTGCAGGCGATCCTCGATCACTTCGAGCGGCTCGGCGATCGCCGGTCCGGTGATGTCATCGTGGTCGCGAGCGATCGTCCGGGTGCGGGCGCGCTGGCACGGGCGCGCGCGCGCGGAATCGCCGCGGAGGTGGTCGCCGCGAGCGCCGACGTCGACAGAGTGCTGGATGCGCACGACATCGAGCTCGTGGTGCTGGCCGGGTATCTGCGGCACGTTCCGGACCCTGTCGTGCATCGTTATGCGGGCCACATCGTCAACGTGCACCCCGCGCTCCTTCCAGCATTCGGCGGTCCCGGTCTGTATGGGGCGCGGGTGCACGATGCCGTGCTGGCGGCCGGCGTGGCCGTCACCGGTGTGACGGTGCACTTCGTGGACGAGGAGTACGATCGGGGGACGATCATCGCGCAGTGGCCGGTGCCGGTGCTCACCGGCGACGACGGTGAGACACTCGCGGCGCGTGTCCTGCGCGTCGAGCATATTCTCTATCCGCGCGTCGTGAACGCCGTCGCCGGCGGCAAGATCACTCTGGCCGCATGCCAACGCGGCGAGCGGCCAACGGCCGCCGGGGTCGAGTTTACGATGCTCTCACGTGAGGACGATTGCCTTGCCGAAGATATCGATCGCGCGCTGGGGTGTTGACGCGCGCGTCTTCCTTCTGACCGCGATCGCGCCAGCCCTCGTTGGCGTGCGCGCGGCCCCCGCGCAGGATACGCTGTCGTACGCCCGCGCGATCACGACGTGGATCGCGCTCGCCGCGACGCCTGGGTACGAGGACCAGGCAACGACGCGCATTCTTTCGGCGACACGCGGCTTCACGCGTGATGTCCAGGGCAACCTCGTTAGGCGCGTCGGCTCCGGCGCGCCGCGGCGGGTGATCGCGTGTGGTATCGACGAGGTCGGCTACGCCATCAGCGAGATCACCGACGACGGATATCTCCGCGTACACCCGAGCGGGAATGGCCGCCGCAGCGTCCTGTGGGACCAGTTTCACGAGGGGCAGCGAGTGTATGTCGTCGGACACGAAGGCGACGTCGCCCGCTACGTGCCGGGCGTGTTCGGGGTGCACAGCACTCATCTCTGGCGCCGCCGCGCGACCGACGATGCGCCAACGACCGTGGACAGTCTATGGCTCGACGTTGGCGCGCACTCGCGCGCCGAGGTCGAGCGCTTGGGTGTCCGCCTCCTCGATCCGGTGCATCGCGAATGGCCCGCGTGGACATACGCGGACCAGGTCGCGGGTCCGTCGGCCGGTAATCGGGCCGCGTGCGCGGCAATCGTCGCCGCAAGCCAGGCGGCTCCCCCGCAATCTGGAGAGACGATATTCGTCGTCAGCGCGCGCAGTCGCTTCAACTTCGCCGGGCTGACTGCGGTTCTCGCGCGCCTTGGCAGCGTTGATTCGCTGATCGTCATCGACGATGCACTCGCTCGCACCGGCACTATGCTCGCCGGCCCGCGGCTGAGTCCGTGGAGCGCAATGGCGCGAATTCAAGTCACGACGAGCCTGGCCGCCGCGCCGCGGACGCGGTGGCCGGGAACCCTCGTCGAGAGCATGAGCGAATCCGATCTCAAGGACCTCTTCGCGACTGTCGCGCACCTGGCCGGCGTTGTCGGCCTGCCCGCTCCCGTTAGGCTGGCGCGGGTGTGGGCACCTCCGCCGCCGTCGGTGTTGCGCGATTCGTTATCGCGGTATGCGGATCTCCTCGGCCGTTTGACGGACGTGTACAGCGTATCCAGGCACGAGGCGCCGATGCGAGACGCCGTACGCGAGCTCATACCTGCCTGGGCGCGCGACTCTATCGTGACTGACAGCGCCGGGAATCTCGTTTTGGGCATGGGTCCCGACCAGGACACGGTCGTGTTCGTCGCGCACCTGGACGAGGTGGGATTCGAGGTCACTCACATCGGCCGCGACGGCATGGTCTCATTGCGCAACGTCGGCGGATTCTACGCCTCATTGTTCGAGGGACAGACGGCATTGTTGCATCTCGACGACGAGCACCTTCCGTCACGGGACGCACGCTCGTGCGGTGCGGCGCGTGAGGGACCACTGCGCGGCGTGTTCGTGCCGCGCGACAGCGCGACGCGCAAGCAACCTACCCAGCTCATCGCGTGGTTCGGGCTGGATTCCGTCGCGCTCGCGAGGGCGGGCATCGCCGCGGGATCGTCGGTGACGAGCTACAAGTGCTCGGCGCGCCTCGCCGGTACGCGATTCACCGCGCGGTCGATCGACGATCGCGCCGGGAGCTCGGCGCTCATCCTCGCGCTCGAATCGATCGAACGGGCGAAGCTCGATCACAGAGTGATTTTCGCCTGGTCGGTGCGCGAAGAGAGCGGGCTCGAAGGCGCCAAGGCGCTCGCGCAATCGATTGGCATCAATGCCGGCCGCGTGTACGCGATCGACACCTTTGTCTCGAGCGATTCACCACTCGAGAGCTCTCGGTTCGCGAACGCGAAGCTCGGAGAGGGCGCGGTTTCGCGGGCCCTCGACAAC
>QHUV01000434.1 GCA_003222065.1 Gemmatimonadota bacterium
GCCAATGGCTTCGGGCGAAATGTTGAACGATTGTGGTTCGATGTCGACGAAGACCGGCGTCGCGCCGACATTATGGATTGTTCCGGCGGTGGCGAAGAAGGTGAACGGCGTCGTTATGACTTCGTCACCGCGACCGATGTTTAATGCGCGAAGAGCGAGTAGCAGCGCATCGGTTCCGTTCGCGCAGCCGATCGCGTACTTCGTCTTCGATAGTTCGGCGACCTGCTGCTCGAGCTTCTCCACCGCGGGACCCAGAATGAAGAGCTGAGAGTCGACCACCCCCATCAGGGCAGATACGACTTCGTCACGGATCGCCGCGTGTTGCGCGCGCAGATCCAGCAAGGGAATGGGCATTTGAAATGGATCGGACAAAGGTGGTCAGGCGGGGCCGGTCGCGAGCAACCGCGGAAAGAGCTCCGCGGCGAGGACGGTGTAGTTGCCCCCCCCCCCGCGCCAAGACGAGCAAGTTCGCGGCCTCGTCGCGGATCGTCAATTGAACGGCAGTCATGTCACCTCAGACGCCGCTACGTAGAGGGATCGGGACTTCCCGGCCTATCTTCGCCGACTCGTAGATCCCGAGAATGAGCTCGAGCGACTTTCGCCCCGCTCGGCCGTCCGTCTGTGGTTGGGCCTCGCCGCGAAGCACCGAGAGGACATTGCGGTAATAGCCGTCGTGGCCAAAACCGTAGACGTTTGGCGGGTTCGTACTCGCACTCTCGATCAGTTTATCGTCGTCGTCGTAGTCCGCGAACAGCCAGTGCTCAACGCGGTTTACCGCGGTCCCTCCGATCTTCACCGACCCCTTCTCGCCCAGGATCGTGATCGATCCCTCCAAGTTGCGCGGATAAGTAAGCACGTTCACCTCGATCAGGCCGAGCGCACCCGATCGAAACTTGAGTAGCGCGACGCCGGAGTCTTCGGCCTCGATGCGGCGCGCTTGCGTCGCGGTTTTCGCCATCACGGTTTCGACCGGGCCGACGAGCCACTGAATCAAGTCGACGTAGTGCGACGCCTGATTCATGATGGCACCGCCGTCGAACTCCCACGTCCCGCGCCAAGGAGCAGCGTCGTAGTAGTCTTGCGGTCGCTGCCATCTGACCGTCGTGTTGGCGAGGAAGATCCGGCCGAATCGCCCCTTATCGATGGCGCGGCGCAGGAGCTGTATCGGGGGATTGAGCCGATTCTGCTTGACGACGAAGAGAAACACGCCGGCGTCGTCGCAAGCCTTCACCAACTCATCCGCCTGGCCGAGCGTGATCGCCATTGGCTTCTCGGTGACGACGTGCTTGCCGGAGCGCGCCGCAAGCGCGCCCTGCGCGGCGTGAAGACCCGATGGCGTGCAGACCGAGACGACGTCGCAGTCCGCGCGCTTGAGCATCTCCTCATAAGACGTGAAGCTCGCAACGCCTTCTCGCTCAGCGGCGGCCTTCGCGCGCTCCGGCACTACGTCGCACACCGCGGTGAGCGTCAATCCATCGATTTTCCGCAGGGCCTCGAAATGGTTGCGGCTGATTCGGCCGCAGCCGACGAGCGCGACCTTGAATTCACCTCCCGGACGGGGGCGGCTCTTCGTCATCATCTACCTCGGCCGGCGCCGAATGCCGTCTGCGTGGCGCTCGTACTCGGTGCCGCAGGCCGCACACCGACCAACGCCCGAATCCGGCAGCCGCTCTCCACACTGACACATCCAGCCGACGCGTCGCGCGGGCACACCGACCATCAACGCGTAATCGAGGACGTCGGAGGTTACGACGGCACCCGCGCCGATGAATGAATACTCACCGAGGATGATGCCGCAGACGATCGTCGCGTTGGCGCCGATGCTGCTGCCGCGTCGTACGAGCGTTCGCTGATACTCGCGCTTGCGCGAGACGTGACTGCGTGGGTTGAGAACGTTTGTAAAAACCATTGACGGTCCGCAGAACACGTCACTTTCGAGCTCCACCCCTTCATAAACGGACACGTTATTCTGAATCTTGCAGTTGTCGCCGATGCGCGCGCCGTTCATGACGACGACGTTCTGGCCGAGGCTGCAGCGCGCTCCGATCACCGCGCCGGGCATCACATGACAGAAGTGCCAGATCTTGGTGCCGGGGCCGATGGTCGCACCCTCGTCCACGTACGCCGACTCATGAATGAAGACCGTCTCCGGAGGAGCGCTCATTCACACCGTCGCGTTCGCGGTAATCTGACTTTGCCACTCCTGCAACGACCGCACGCTCGGCGGGCGAGACCGCAGGGCGAGAATCGCGTCTGACGCGGCGCTGGCGGCGGACATCGTCGTCGTGTACGAGATGTGGTGGACGATCGCCCCTTGTCGCAGGCGGTAGTCGTCGATCTGTGCATGCTTGCCTAACGGTGTATTGATGAGAAGCTGTACCTCGCCGTTGACCAGCAGATCGTAGCAGTTTGGCCGCCCCTCGTGCACCTTGAGCACGGTGCGCGCCGGCACGCCGCGTCCGCGCAGGTAGCGTGCGGTGCCAGCGGTCGCAACGATCTCGAACCCCATCTCATGAAACCGACGCGCGATCGGCGTCACCGTCGGCTTGTCGGGATCGTTGACGGTGACGAGCACCCTGCCGGAAAGCGGCAGCCCGTTCGACGCGGCTAATTGCGCCTTGGCGAACGCACTGCCAAACGAGTCCGCGATTCCCATCACTTCGCCCGTCGAGCGCATTTCGGGCCCGAGCACGGGATCGGTGCCCGGGAATTTGCTGAACGGGAACACTGCTTCCTTCACGGAAACATAGGGCGGCGCGATCTCCTCAGTGAATCCGAGCTCCTCGAGCGTCTCGCCGACCATCACGCGTGCCGCATAGGAGGCAAGCGGAACGCCGATCGCCTTCGACACGAACGGGATCGTGCGGCTCGCCCTTGGATTCACCTCGAGCACATACACGACGCGATTCTTGATCGCGTACTGCACATTGATCAATCCGACGACCCCGAGTGCTTTTGCCAGTGCGACCGTCTGCTCGCGCATCGTCTGCATGTCACCTTCGGTGATCAGATACGGCGGCAGCACGCACGCCGAGTCACCGGAGTGGATGCCCGCGTCTTCGATGTGTTGCATGATCGCGCCGATGACGACGCGATCGCGGTCGGCAATCGCGTCCACGTCACATTCAAAGGCGTCCTCGAGGAAGCGATCGATGAGCACCGGCCTCTCCTCCGAGACCCGCGCCGCCGTCGCGAAGTACTCCTC
>QHUV01000435.1 GCA_003222065.1 Gemmatimonadota bacterium
CTTGTCCACGAGATTCTCCGACGTGTCGAGCCGAACGCCCCAGAGCTTTCCCTCCAGCGCCCGCGCGACCTCGAGACTCGTACGCACGCAGTCGTTCTCGTAGTCGACGAGCGCGATGAGCTCGACGTCCCGCACGTGCGCGGCGAATGCCTGCGTCGCCCGAACGGTGTTGCCGCCGTACGCGGCGATGAGCCCGTGCGGCACCGTGCCGACGCCGCTCGCACCGAAGAGCGAACCTTGTGCGTCGGTAGACACGGATGACGCGCCACCCGTGTGCGCTGCATAGCCGTCGCCCGGCTGCGCTCCCCAGAAATCCTGCCGAGCACCGAAGAAGAGAACCGGCTTCGGCCGTGCCGCCTCGACGATCAGGCGCGTGTTCGTGCAAATCCGCGTGCGCCTGCCGAGTACGCCGAGATACAAAGTCTCCAGGTGCGCGAACGACTCGTATGGTCCTTCGATCGTCATCACCGTGTCCCAGCTCTCGATTTCGTCGCCCTCATACAGAGCCTGCACCCCGAGGGCGCTCCAATCGTCGGCGCAGAGCTTGAGGATGGCGATCGCTTCATCGATGCCGCTCAAAAAACCCGACGTCTTCGCGCTGACCTGCATCGTCACGCGCGGCGAGTGCGCGTCGGCGCGCAGGACTTCGCGTGAGCGCTCGAAATACATGTCGGTGTAGTACCCCTGCCGGATCTCGTCGACGGGGAGACGAAAGAGAGCGGGGTCGAGACGTTTGCGACGGCGTGGCATTGACGAAGAGCAGGCCGAACTCGTGGAGTGTTTCCGAACTTCTGATAGCACGCGCGGCGTCGTTACTTCACACCATCGCCCGTCATTGCTTCCGGGTTTAGAAGATGATCAAGTTGCTGACGGGCGCTCGCGCAGCACGACGCAGCCATTGCGCATCTCGTTCAGCGCCGACAACAACCGAAACGCGATGAGGGGCTCGAAGACGTTGAGCTGTAGCTGGCCGGCGCTCGCGGCGAGCGTAACCGCGACATCCGCGGCGATGACGTCGAAGCAAACTTGATTCATGACTTCGGGGATCACCGGATTCACCTTGCCCGGCATGATCGACGAGCCGGGTTGCATCGCCGGCAGATTGATCTCGCCCAATCCCGCGCGCGGCCCGGAGCTCAGCAAGCGCAAATCGTCGCAGATCTTCGAGAGCTTCACCGCGCAGCGTTTGAGCACCCCGGAGAGTTGCACGAAGACCCCGGTATCCATCGTCGCTTCGACCAGATCGGGCGCCGTGATCAAATGCTGCCGCGTTATGCGCTCGAGGTGGACGCGCACGGCCTCCGAATAACCGCGCGGTGCGTTGATGCCCGTCCCGATCGCCGTCGCGCCCATGTTGATCTCGCTGATCAGCTTCTGAACTTCGGCCAACCGCTCGACGTCCTCGAGAATCGTATGGCCAAAAGCGCGAAACTCCTGGCCTAACGTCATCGGCACGGCATCCTGCAGCTGCGTCCGTCCCATCTTGATCAACGCGGCGAATTCCTTGCCTTTCGCGAGGAATGCATTCGCCAAGGCTGTCTCGGCTGCACGCAGCTCGTCGATCGACCGGTGCAGCGCGAGCTTGACCGCCGTCGGGTATACGTCGTTCGTCGATTGGCTGAGATTGACGTGGTTGTTGGGGTGCACCGCCGCGTAGTCGCCACGTGGCTTGCCCATCAACTCCAGCGCGCGGTTAGCGATCACTTCATTCACGTTCATGTTCGTCGACGTGCCGGCGCCCCCCTGAATCATGTCGACGAGAAAGTGCTCATGATGGCGGCCGGCGCGGATCTCCTGCGCGGCGCGCACAATGACGTCGGCAATTCCCTTGTCGAGCAGGCCGAGCTCCGCGTTGGCGAGCGCCGCCGCTTCCTTCACCGCCGCGAGCGCTTCGACGAGAGAAGGGAACTCACGCAAGGGAATGCCGGTGATGGGAAAATTCTCGAGCGCGCGGAGCGTCTGCACGCCGTACAAAGCGTCATCAGGCACGTCGCGATCGCCGAGCAGATCGTGCTCCCGGCGGGTGCGCGAACCGGCGAATCCGAGCGTGCGGCCATGGCCGACGAGCGTCGCATCGGTTGCCGCGAGCCGCCGCGAGATTGTCCGCGCTGCTCGGCCGACGAGCGCCGCGTACAAGGGTGGGTATTCCTTGATCATCTCGTGCACCTGCTCGGCGGTGAGCACGAACGCCTCGGTGCGCTGAACCGCGCGCGCGCTGGTGCCGTGCGGCGAGTCGTCAAGGAGAAGACCTTCCCCGAGGGCCTCGCCGGCGCCAAGGGTCACGAGGCGAACTGGACGTCCCTGAACGGTCTTCTCGATCGCTACTGCACCCGTGCTCAGGATGGCGAGAAAGCTGCGCGATGCGCCTTCGTTGAAGAGGATCTCGTCGCACTCGAAGGTGCGAGCGGTGACGAGTCGCGAGAGTTGGTGGAGGGCGGACTCGGTGAGTCCCTCGAGAAACTGCGCCTGGCGCAGTTGGTCGCGAACCGATGACACGGGCGCGGATTGGGCCATGACGGCAATGGAAAAAGTCCGGACAAAGCGTCGGGCCGCGTGGCGGCGCGGCCCGACGTGGTGCACCAAGCTACGCAGCGCCCTGCGTGTGCGGCAGAGGAGCGTCCTGCCCAGTTCCCGGGGATAACGGGCTTCCATGCCGTGGCGTAGAATAGTGCCAGGGCTGCACTCCATTTACGGTCTTCGCTGGAGGACGAATGTCCCTCTCCCGCCGTGATTTCCTCGGCGCCGGCGCCGTGGTAGCCGCCAGTCTTGCTGTCCCGACGGTTGCTGACGCGTCCCCCCAGATCTCGATTGTCGATCGCGGCGACCTAGAGCCCAGGCTGGTCGCGCGGCGCCCAATTGTTGTTTGCTCCGCGAACGGGCTTTATCGCGACAATCCGAATGGCAGCCCGATCAAGAAAGCGTACGACCTGGTCGCCGCGGGAGCCGACCCGCTCGATGCGGCGATCGCCGGCGTGAACGTGGTGGAGCTCGATCCGAACGACATGTCGGTGGGATTGGGCGGTTTGCCTAACGAGGAAGGCGTCGTTCAGCTCGACGCCAGCTGCATGCACGGCCCCACGAAGCGTGCGGGCGCCGTGGGAGCGCTGGAAGACATCGCGACGCCATCCCTTGTCGCCAAGGCGGTGATGGACCACACGGACCATATCTTTCTCGTCGGCGCCGGGGCGAAAAAGTTCGCGCTGCAGCTTGGATTCAAGGAGCAGAATCTGCTCACCGACAAGTCGCGCGAGGCCTGGTTGACATGGAAGTCTCGCCTCAATCCAAGCGACAGCTGGCTGGACGTACCCGACGATTCCTCAGTGGCGCGCCGGCCGCGTCCCACGCCGACGCCTCAACGCGGACGATCCGGCGAGATCGACGAGACGCATGTGTTCATTGATGAGCGCGGCGTGCCGCACACCCTCGGCACGATCAACATGAACGTCGTCGACGCCAAGGGCGACATCGGATCGGTGACGACGACGAGCGGGATCTCGTGGAAGATTCCCGGCCGCGTTGGCGACAGCCCAATCATCGGCGCCGGCCAATACTGCGATAACGACGTCGGCGCGGCCGGATCGACTGGCCGCGGCGAAGCGAACATCAAGGTGTGTGGGGCCTTCCTCGCCGTGGAGCTGATGCGCCAAGGGAAATCGCCCGAGCAGGCGTTGCTCGAGGTGATGCGTCGCGTGATCGCGATGACCGAGAAGCGATTGCTCGACGACAAAGGTCGCCCGTACTTCGATCTCAGTTACTACGCGGTCACGAAAGACGGGCGCTACGCCGGCTCCAGCGCGTACGAGGGCGGACAGTTTGCCGTCGCCGATGCAACCGGTCCGCGCTTGGAGTCGACCGTTTTTCTGTTCAAGCGCGACGAGCGGCCAAGGGCGCGTTTGAGCGTAGAGCGTACCTCTACGCTCACGGTATGTGGACCGTCACGACACCGTCCATCCCCGGGTGGATGGTGCAGTGATAATTGTACGTGCCCGTCGTATTGAACGTCACCGGCACCGTGCCTGACGAGCGGTCGGTGATACTGGCGACCGACCCTGGTGGATTCACGAACGTCACGTTATGCGTGACGCCGCTCCACGTGAAATTGACCATGCCACCGCTCGTGACGTCGACATGATCCGGGGAAAACGCCAGCGCGCCGCCAGCGCCGACGCCAACGTCGGCGCTCGAGCCGATGGTGCTCGTCACGGTGATCTGCGCTTGTGCGGTCTTCTGCTCAACCGTCGCTTTTACCGTGGCCTGACCATTCGCCGTTCCCGTGACGGTCACCGAAGAGCCGTTAGGTGCGATGCTCGCCGTTCCCGACGTCGGCAACACCGACCAATCGACGGTGCGTCCGGTGAGCGTATTGCCATTCGCGTCCTTCGCCGTCGCCGTGATCACCGTCGATTCCGTTGGTTTCAAGAGCGCAGCGCTGGTGTTGAGCGAGACGCTGCTCACTGCCGCGGGCGGCGGCGGATTCGTGGTACCGCCACTGCCGTCGCCTCCGCCGCCACAACCAATGGCAGCGCAGAGCACAAGAGCGAGCGCAAACTTCGAGGAACACATATAAGGAGGCTCCATGAGATGTAGGCCGATGTCCGAGACTCAAATGGGCCTTATCCCAGATCCCGCGCAAGAAGTTCCCCCACCGGCGAGCTTCGTTCGCGGCGAGTCTTATTTGGAGTCGCTCG
>QHUV01000436.1 GCA_003222065.1 Gemmatimonadota bacterium
ACACCGCGACGCCCTGCAACAAGCGCGAGCCTGGCTCCGGCTGCTCGGCGATCGCCGGCATCAATCGCACGGAAGCGATCCTCGGCACGAGTAAGGAGTGCATCGCGACGTACCCGGGGGACCTTGGCGTGGCGCTCGTCGCGTTGGGCGCGAGGGTAGTCGTTCGTGAGGCGTCGGCGGCCAATGTCTCGAGTGAATCGCGGATCATGTTCGAGAAGCTGCACTTCGTTCCCGGCGCGCACCCCGAGCGGGAGAACGCCCTTCGGCCGGGGGATTTGATCATAGCCATCGAGCTGCCACCGCTCGCCGCGGCGCGTCGCTCGCTGTACCTCAAGGTGCGGGATCGCGCCAGCTACGCATTCGCCCTCGCCTCGGCGGCCGTCGCTGTCGACATGCAGGGACGCGGAATTCGCGACGCACGGGTCGCGTTAGGCGGCGTCGCCACCATCCCGTGGCGCTCGAAGGAGGCGGAGCATGAGCTCATCGGTAAGCCCGCCAGTGAACAGACCTTTCGCGCCGCCGCCGAGGCGGCACTCGTGCGTGCGATGCCCCACCGCGACAACGCATTCAAGGTGACGCTGGCCAAGCGCACTCTCGTGCGCGCGCTGACGGAGGTGACGGCATGAGCTCGCCCCGACAAGCGAAGCGTGCGCCGAGCGTCGGCGCGCCAATGGACCGCGTCGATGGCCGGCTGAAGGTGACGGGCGGTGCTCGGTACGCGGCCGAGTACGCGATTCCGAATCTTGTGCACGCAGTGATGGTCACGAGCACCGTCGCCAAGGGCCGTGTGCGGGCGATGAACACCTCGGTCGCGGAGCGCGCCCTGGGGGTTATCAAAGTTCTCACACCGTTCAATGCCCCGCGTTTGCCTGGCGCACCGAAGCCGGGGCCACATGCGCCGAGCGCGGAGCCGGGCCCGCAGAGCGTGAGCGGTAGCGGCGCGAGCGCAGGGCAAGGTGCCCAAGGCCCAGCGGCACGTGGGGCGGTCGCCATGCGGTTGCCGACGCTCCTACAAGACGACGTCGTGCGTTACAACGGCCAGCCGATCGGGCTCGTCGTCGCCGACACTCTCGAGCACGCGCGCGAGGCGGCGGATCTCGTGCGGGTGACGTACGACGTCGAACGCCCGGTGCTCGACTGGACAAAGGCGGCCGCGATTCCGCCCGAGCAGGTGCACCCGTTAGGCGGTGAGCGGACGAGCCGGAGGGGAGACGTCGAGGGCGGCCTCGCGGCAGCGGCGGTAAGCGTCGATCACACCTATATCACGCCGCTGGAGAACCACAACCCGATGGAGGTCCACAGCACGATCGCCCAGTGGGAAGGCGATTCGCTGCTTCTCTACGAATCGACGCAGGGTATCTTCAGCGTCCGGAACACCGTAGCGCGTCACTTCGGAATGGCGCCAGACAAGGTACGAGTCGTCGCGTACTTCACGGGCGGCGGCTTCGGCAGCAAGGGCGGGCCCTGGTCGCACGAAAGCCTAACGGCGATGGCGGCGCGCGAGGTGGGCCGGCCGGTGAAGCTCGTCCTCACGCGGCGCCAGATGTTCGGCCCCGTCGGCGGCCGGCCGCGCACGGAGCAGCGCGTCGCGTTAGGCGCGGCGCACGATGGCACACTCACGGCCATTCGCCACCACAGCAAATCGACGACCTCGACGCTCGAGGACTGGGTCGAGCCCGCGACGTCGCAGACGCGGCTGCTCTACGCGTGTCCGAACGTCGAGACGCAGTATGATCTGGTGCGGGTCAACGTCGGCTCACCGACGTTTATGCGGGCGCCCGGGGAATCCACAGGGACCTTTGCCCTCGAGTCGGCAATGGACGAGCTGGCGTACGCGCTGAAGATGGACCCGGTCGCTCTCCGCCTGAAGAATTACGCCGAGCAAGATCCGGAGAGCGGGCGCCCGTGGTCGAGCAAGTCGCTGCGGCAGTGCTACGAATCCGCGGCGGCCCGTTTCGGCTGGAGTGGTCGGAAGGCTGAACCGCGCTCGACCCGCAATGGGCGCTGGCTCGTGGGGTGGGGGATGGCGACGGCGACGTATCCGGCGCGCCGCGGCGCCGCCGGTGCCGTCGCGCGCATGCTACCCGATGGTAGGGCGTGGGTACGCGCCGGCACGCAGGAGATCGGCTGTGGGACGTACACCTCGATGACGCAGGTCGCCGCCGACGCGTTAGGCATCGCGCCTGGTCAGATCCGTTTCGAGCTGGGTAGCACCGACATGCCGGAGAATCCGGCGTCGACGGGGTCAGTCACCGCGGCATCGACGGGGAGCGCCGTGCACGATGTGGCGACGGCGCTCCGGCAGAAGCTCGTGCAGCTGGCGATCGCCGATCCGCAATCGCCATTGTATGGTGTCAGCGAAGACGCCGTGCGTACACTAGACGGCCGCCTAACGACTGGCGGCGATCGCGGCGAGACGTACGTCGCCTTGCTTGCCCGGCACGGTGGCCAGCCGGTGGAAGCCACGATCTCCACGCGGCCGGGGGCCGAGACGCAGCAGTACTCGATGCACTCGTTTGGGGCGGTGTTCACGGAAGTTTGGGTCGATCCCGACCTCGCGATCATCCGCGTGCCACGCGTCGTCACCGCCCACGCGGTGGGCCGAATCCTCAACGCGAAGACGGCCCGCAGCCAAATCATCGGCGGCGTCGTCTGGGGCGTCGGCATGGCACTCGAAGAGGAAACGCTCATCGACCCGCGATCCGGCCGCTATATAAATGCTGATCTCGCGGAGTACCATGTGCCGGTGAACGCGGACATCGGTACGATCGACGTCGCGTTTATCGAGGAGCCGGACCTGCATGTCAGCTCCGTCGGCGCGAAGGGCATCGGCGAGATCGGCATCACCGGCGTCGCGGCATCGATCGCGAATGCGGTGTACCATGCCACGGGGAAACGTGTGCGGGAGTTGCCGATCAGGATTGAGAAAGTGCTAAGCTGACCCTTCACCGTGGTTGGTACAGCTTCAGCGCGGACGAAAGAGCGATAACGGCTCATCACGGATTTCCCGGATCTGAAAACCGATCTCCCGGATCTTCCTCAGCGCCTACGCCGCCGTGCTCCACGCGCCCGGACGATGCTCGTGGTGACGGCACACCAGGCGAGTTCCGACGCGCGGAGCTTCCCGAGGTCGTCCCCAAAGAATTCGTCCGGGCTCGTAGAGCGTGGAGTCGTGAGCGCGCACGGAGCGGATCCGTGAAATCTGTTTGAATCCGGGAAATCCGTGATGAACTATTGTCCGTGCCTGTCCCGAGGACCGCGAGCGACGAGGGATTCGTCCGCGCTGACGCTTTTTCGGAGCGAGCATCAGCTTAGCACTCTCTCAATCCTGATCGGCAACTCCCGCACACGTTTCCCCGTGGCATGGTAGACCGCATTCGCGATCGATGCGGCGACGCCGGTGATGCCGATCTCGCCGATGCCCTTCGCGCCGACGGAGCTGACATGAGATCTTCACCGCGTCGAGCGTCTGCACCGGATGATCGAGGACGACGTCGACGGTCGTTAGGCCTTCCCGTGTCAGGTCGACGGCGACGCGTTTCGGCTCGTAGCCGATGGCGCGGACCTCGACTGACTGCGTCCCCGCCGGCAGGCCGGCGAGCGCGAACGTCCCGGACTCCCGCGTGCGCTCATCGACGCCGGTCCCCGGCACGCTCACGTCGGCGTTGGCGATCGGTTTGCCCTTGTCGTTATGCACGACGCCAGTGAGCCGGGAGCTGCCGCGGCGCAGGGTCGCGATCGGAATCCGGCCGGTGGCGGCGGTGGTGTCTTCGTACACCGTGATCGTCGAGTCGGCGCGGCTGACGTCAAAATCGCGCAGGAGCAAACCGCCCGCGGGAACGCGCAACTCGACGACGCCACTCGCTTCATCCCCGGCCTCCGCGCTCGCCGTGATGTCCAGGTCACTCGGGACGCTACAGGCCGCGAACCACCCCATGTCATCGCTCTTGACGGGAATCTGCTGCCGATTTCGCCGAACGCCGCCCTGTCCGATGAGGAGCTCCATCCAGAGCAACGTCACCGTTCCGGACCGGGGCTGCCGCGTGTCGGCGTCGCGAATGTGGCCGAGGAGTAACCCAACGGAGTCGCGTGGCGCCGACGACTTGCACAGCTGTGCGACGATCGTGCCCGCCGACGGGATTCCGAGATCGACGCGATGTTCGCTGCTATCACGCACGACGATGCGCCTCGGCGCGAGATCGATGCCGAGAGTGTCGAGCGCTGGATGAAAGAAGGCGATGATGTAGGAGCCTGGGACAAGACCGTTGATTCGGTAGCTGCCCAGCGAGTCGGCCGTGGCCGTCCGCACGTGCGCTGCGTTACTGTCGGCGAGCTGAATGACCGCGCCGGCGAGCGGATGTCGCGTCACGCTGTCCGTGACGACACCGGTAACCGCTACCTGGGCCTCAACCGATGTCGAGGCAAGGAACGACGTCACGAGAAGGCGACGAGCTTGTTGAGGCAACCGCGCCCTCAGCAGTTGCGCCTTGAGCAGTTGCGCCATCGGCAGTTGCGCCGCTCGCACTCTTAGCACCCTCGCGCCCCGGTTCCGCCATCGACGCTCCGAAGCCACGCGCACATCACCGGCCGATAGACCGCCGGCCCCGCGTCACTATTCGTGAGGACGACGAGACCGGCGCGCCGTGCTGGCACCGCCACCCAGATCAGCTGCCAGCCGCGGTTGCTGCCGCCATGCATAACGAGTCGCGTCCCGTCCGGTAGTGTATCGAGCTGCTGGCCGAAGCCGTAGGCGCCATTGCTCCCCTCCGAATGCGGCGCGGGGGAGTACATGACGTCGATCGTCTCGGGGCGAAGCAGCCCGCGGCCGGGCGGCTCGCCGTGCGGACCAGTCAACCCCGCGGCGACGAACCGGCCGAGATCCTCGGCGGTCGTGTACAAACCGGCGGCGGCAAGCTCGGCGAAGCGGTAGTTCGGGAGGCGGCGGCCGGCACGATCATAGGCGACGGCGGTGCGTGCGCGGAGACCAGGCAGCCAGTCGTAGGAGCTGCTGTGCATGCCTAACGGCTCGAGCACGGCTTGCCGCATGTAGTCGACGAACGACTTGCCCGACCGCTCCTCCACGAGCAGCTGCAGGATGGTGAAGCCGCCGCCACTGTATTCCCAACGCGTGCCAGGGCGGAAGGCGACGTGAACGTCGCCGGCCCCGTTCGTGGCGCCGATCGATCTGTCCTTGCTCCGCGAGCGTCATCACTCCCCACGCCGCCACCGACTTCGAGATCGAGGCGACCTGAAAGACCGTTTGGCTCGTCACCGGCGTGCGCTTCTCGCGATCGGCAAATCCGAATCCGCGCGTCCAGGTCAAGGCGCCATCCTGGACGAGGGCAATCGCGACTCCCGGCACATCCGCCTTCTCCATGAGGCGCGGGACGACGAGCTCCAGTGAGTCGGCGAAGGCGGGCTTGGTGCCTGCCCAGAGCTTGCCGGCGAATTCGCGCGGCTGGCCAAGGCACGCCAGAGCGCAGCCGGCGCCGAGCATAACGAGGGCGCGCGCACGCCTCATGGACGCCGCTCCAGCGTCGAATAAGCGATGCCGTCCGACCACGTCCCCGTCGGTGCGTAGCCGGCAATTCCGCCATTTTGCAGATCGATCGTGGCGACGAGGTTGCGTCCTTGCAGGGTCACGAACGCCCACCGGCCGTCCGGCGAGGTCGTCACTCCCTCCGGCGACGGCGAACCGGGCACTTCGGCCGTGGCGACGATGCCGACCCACACGCGCTTTCCATCAGGACTGGTCGCGATGCCCTCGACGAACTTCGCAACCGGGATGACGCGCTTCGCTTCGCGCTTCGCCACGTCGAGCCGGCTGATCGATCCATCGACGATGTTCGTCGTGAACAGCTCGTCCCCGGCGGCCGACATCGCCAACATATGCGATGCACGGCCGTTCGTCGGTACGGTGCCAATGACGCGTCCATCGCGGAAATCGACGAGCACGACGGCGCGGCTGACCTCCGACGTCACGGCGAGGCTCGTGTCGCCGGGGAAGAACGCCATCCCATGCGGGCGGCGATACTCGCCCAGGTCGATCGTCCGCGCGACGGTCAGTCGCGAGAGATCGATGACGGTGATGCTGTTACCGGGTCGCTCGCGGGTTCCGTAGTTGCTCACGACGGCCCATTTACCGTCGTGCGTCGTCGACCTCGTGGGGCGCCTCGCCGGTGGGGAGGGTCGCGAGCACGCGCCCCGACGCGGCGTCGATCACCGTGGCGGTGTTGTCGCGCATGTTACTGGCGACGATAGTGCCGTGCGGCGTCTCGCGTCCGGCGACGCCGAGCATCACCACCAATGCGAGAGCGATCATCGAGAGTTTCATGGCGGCAAGTGTGAAGCGCCGCGCAAAGACTTTCAACCCCGCGAAAGCAAAGGCTTTGTTATTTCCATCGTCTTCTTGGCGGCCAGGCCACCGAGCACGTCAAAGGCTGGACGCAGATGGACGCAGATTACGCAGATGAAACGCAGATGAAAAGATCCGTTTCCGATCTTTTGAAAAAGTTCGTCTTCGATTCTCTTGTAGTATCCGCGTTCATCTGCGAAATCTGCGTCCATCTGCGTTCGCCGTTCACCTACAGAGGGACAACCCTGGTCAATATTACGGGAGCAAGATCTCGATCCGCGCGATCACATCCCCTTCCAGAATTCCGTCCACGACGTCGATCCCATCGACAACCTCTCCAAAAATCGAGTAATCGCGGTTCAAGCGAAGATTGTCGCGCAGGTTCACGAACCATTGCGCATCGCCGGTATCGTGACCGCGCGTGCTCATGCCGACCGTGCCGCGGGCGTGGGGAAGGGTTCCAAGCTCGTCCCGAATGAAACGCGGGTTGCCGACGTATTCGTTCGCGCGGGGGCTGCCACCCTGAATCACAAAATCCGGCTCGACACGTTGCCACGTGAGGCCGCCGTAGTATCGCGAGCGGGCGAGGGCGAGAATGCGCGCCGCCATGATCGGTGCGACGTCGCCGCGAAGCCGCACGGTGAACGAGCCGCCGCCGCTGGAGTCGGCGAGCACGACACGCAGTCTCACCTCCCTCCCCAGGGCGAGCGCGACCGCATCACCAGGGAGCCTAACGGGCAGACGCGTGCATCGCGGTGCCATCCCCGTCGTCGGCCCGAAACGCGCCGCGATCGTTGCCGCCGCCTGCGCCACCATGCAGTCGAAGTCATAGGCGAGATCGGCGATCGCTCTCGCGTGCGCGACGTCCGCGTTCTCACCAATGCGTTCCAGCAGCGACAAGCGCGTGTCCCGCGACGTCTCACTCGAGTCGACGCGCAGACGGCGCGCGGTGGTGAGTGCGGCGAGAAGCACGTCGTTTTTCCGCGACGAGCCGGCGAGCGCTCGCGCCGCGGCGCGCACGGCCTGATAGCCGCGTGCGGTAAGGGCGGCGAGATAAACGTCATCGTCGGCGTGGCCGGTGACCTTCGCCAGTGCGTCGATCGCCGCCTCCTTGACGTTGTCGTCTTCGTCGCGGGCAAACGTGCGCAGTAACGCCGTGTCGGCGACGACACCGGCGGCGCGCGCGGCATACGTCCGCAACCAGCGTACCGGGCTGCGCGCCACTGATGGTAACATGCGCCTGGCGACCTCCGGACGAATCCTCGCCAAGGCAAGGAGTCCGTGCGCCGCCGGATGCCACGACGCACCACCACGGACTCGTGAGGCGTTAGGCGGCGCGGAGCGCACCCAGGTGATCAACGCTCGGATGAGCAGCGAGTCCCCGGCGCACGACGCGGTGGACAGATCCGCGGCATGTAGTCGCACCGGCAACGCGCTGTCGGCAAGCGCACCGCGGAGGGCGACGCAGTCGTCGGACTTGAGCGCGCGGTAGCGAAGGCGCCACGCCGGATCGGGATACGACGGCGGTGCCGGAAGCCGCGGAAAGGAATCACGCAATGAGAACAGTGGATTCGCGATTCGCGCCGCGGCGCGCCGCGCGAGGAGCTGGATAGCGGGATCAGGGTGACGCGCCCCTTCGGCGAGTGCCGCGCTGGAGGCGTCGCGCTGGTCCTCGGCGAGAAGAATCGCTCCGACGAGCGCCGAATCGCCTGAGGACAGCGGCAGTCGCTGTCCGGCGGCCCGCCCGATGCCGCTGAGCGAGCATGCCAATGCGAGCGCCACAAGCAAACCGGCTTTCATCGAGAGGCTCCGTCCTCCACGTCGATCGGGGCGGCCATCAACGCGCGCAGGGTGGCCAACGTATCCGCATCCTCCGGCTTCTTGTCCGTACGCCAACGCAAGATGCGCGGAAACCTAACGGCGACACCGGACTTGTGGCGAGGACTGGGCTGAATGCCTTCGAACGCCAGCTCGAAGACCTGCTCGGGCTTCACGCTCCGCACGGGCCCGAACTTCTCCAGCGTGTTGCGGCGAATCCATGCGTCCAGCTCCCGGATCTCGGCATCGGTGAGTCCCGAATAGGCTTTGGCGAATGGAACGAGCACGCCACCGTCCCACACGGCGAAGGTGTAGTCCGTGTTGAGTGATGCGCGGCGGCCGTGGCCCGCCTGGGCATAGATCATCACCGCGTCGACGGCGTACGGCTTGACCTTCCACTTCCACCATCCGCCTCGCCGGCGGCCAACGCCGTACGGTCCATCGAGGCGCTTGAGCATCAGCCCCTCGGCGCACACCTCTCTCGCCCGACGCCACGCCGCTCGCACGTCATCCCAACTGCCGCCCTCGACGGTCGGCGAAACGATTAGCGTAGTTGCAACATTGGCCGCGGTAAGCAGCTCCACGAGACGCGCGCGTCGCCAGGCAAGCGGCCGGTCGCGCAGGTCATCGCCGGCAAGCTCGAGCAGGTCATAGGCGACGAGGACCACCGGCACTTCGGTCAGGATTTTCGCGCCCAACGCCTTGCGGCCGATCCGCCGCTGGAGCTGGGCGAAGGGGAGAGGAGCATCGTTCGCCCACGGCATGATCTCGCCATCGATGACTGTGCCGTTAGGCAGATACGTCGCGACGGTAGCGATTTCGGGGAAACGATCGGTGACGAGCTCTCCGCCGCGCGACCAGAGATACGTTTGGTCGCTCCGGCGAATGAGCTGGGCGCGAATGCCGTCCCACTTCCACTCGATCTGCCAGTCGCTCGCGTCGCCGAGTGTCTCCAGCTCTTCTTCCATGGCGTAGGCGAGATAGAACGGATATGGCTTAGAGATATCGGCATCGGACGTCTGTACGGCGATGAGCGCGTTCCACGACTCGGCGCAAGCCTGCCACGTACCGCTGAGACGATGCGCGATCACGCCTTCCGAGATTCCGCTGGCGCGAGACAGAGCCCGGATGACGAGCGGCTGCGACACGCCGACGCGAAAGCCGCCGGTAATCAGCTTGTTCCACACGAAGCGCTCGATGCCCCCCAACTCCCGCCATGACGCGAGAATGGCATCGCGCTGCTCGGTCTCCTCGCGGCCAGCAAGGGTGAGCAGATGGTCCTCGATCCAAACGTGCAACGGGCGATCGAGGGGAGCGGTGCTCTCCGGAAGAAGCAACGTGATCGTCTCGGCGAGATCACCGACGGCGGTATAGCACTCCTCGAACAGCCAATCCGGAATCCCGCTCGCTTGCGTGGCCCACGTCGCGAGACGCCGCACCGAGATCAGCCGCTTCGGTCGTTCGCCGCTCAGGAAGTGGACTGCCCAGGCCGCGTCAGCCGGCGGGGCATGCGTGAAATAGTGAACCATG
>QHUV01000437.1 GCA_003222065.1 Gemmatimonadota bacterium
TAATTCGCCCGGTCCTGTTCGGGCAGGAGTGGAGTGACCGTCGCGTCGGGCGCGGCACGCGTCACGCCGGCGAACCCGCCGCGGACGCGCGCAGTATTCGTGAACTTGTACTCGGCGCCGAGACGGATCGACGACGAATTGTTGTAGTCCTCGATCAGCGTCCGGCTCGGCGTCAGCGGGTTCGAGAACGTGATCGGCAGCTGTTTGAAGCTCTTGTATCCGACGAAGGCGTAGTCTGCCTCGAGCTCCCAGTTGGGGAAGCCGGTGTAAGCGAAGCCTCCTTGGAACTGGGCCGGATGGTTGATCCTGGTGCTCACTTTCTGCGCCGAGAGCGGACCGCCGCTGAGGAAGAATGGCGCGACGATCACGTCAATGGGCGTTCCCGCCGGCACGACGATCTGGCTCGGATTGGCCGGATTCGGAATCGCGGCCGGCACCACGAGACCCGTCGGGACCTGGGTGAACGTGGCGTCCGCGTTGTCGTACTTGAACGTGATCTTGGTCAGGTACCGCAAGCCTAACGTCCAGTTAGGCGACAGCTTGCCTTGGATCCCGAAGTGCGCGCCGTATCCCCACGCGTCGCCCTTGAGCTTTGCCTGAGCGAACTCCGTGCGCTGAGCGATGCCGATGCTCGACAGCAAGACGCTCTGGGTGCCGACGCTAAGCGACTGTTGGGAAAGATCGACGGACTGAATCAGCTCGACGCTCGAATGGCCGATGATCGGGCCGACGCCGACGCTCCACTTCGAGTTGAGCTGCCAACCAACGTTAGGCTGAACGTAGATCGTTTGTAGAGAGGCCTTCTTCGCCTGGAAGCGTCCCGGAAAATCGTCGTGCCACTGAGAGGTGAGGCCGTACGGCACGTAGGCGCCGACGCCAAACGAGGCCTTGCTCGCGGGATTGTGATAATTCACGAACACATCCGGGATGATCGCCGTCTTCACGTCGCCCTTGAAGGTTCGGAAGGTCGTGTCCTGGACGAATTTTCCATCGATCGCGATCGCCGCCGCGCCGACTGCCCAACTCCAGCCCGGCAGGGTTGTGACCGATGCCGGATTCCAATAGATCGCCGAAGCGTCGTGACACCCGGTGGCGACGGCGGAGTAGCCGCGCCCCAGGCCGCAGGTACTGATCTCGTTGAGACCAAACCCCTGCCCGCGCGCGGCAGCGGCAGTGAGTGAGAGTGTTAGAAATGCTATCCAATACCGTGAACCACGGCGGAGCTGCATGTTCGTCCTCCGGTGAAGGGCGCGGGGGCTTTTCGCAGAGCGGCAGGGGGCAAACCGGCGCGTAATATAGGAAGCCGAGCACACCCTGTCTGCACCAACCTTCGATTCGGTCGTTGCCAACTGTCTACGGACGCAGTGTGACCACCGCGTAGCCGCGCGTGCGACGCGCGAAGGGTGCGTCGAGCGACTCACCCACGCCCGCCACCAATCGCGCGCCCGGTAAACCGATCACCGGCAGCGGCGTCTGATCCATCGTAACTTCGACACCGACGACGCGCTGCCAGTTGGCGAATCTCCCCTCGCCAAAGCGCGTGCTGGCGCTCCAATAGTATGGGAGGAGCCCCGCCAGCGACGTCGCCACGCGATACGTGAAAAGGCGATCGCCTATCAGTGTGCCAGTGGGAAGTACCCCCATCGGAATGCGCTGAGTCAGGAGAGACGCGTCGACGAGAGTCGATGGGGGGCCGCCGACTTCGAATTGCTCGAACGCCGCCGCGCCCTGAGACAGAGTCCCGTAGCTGGCATTGGCGTCCAGCGGCAGCGTACGTCCACTCGCGAGATGGACCCCGAAAGCCGAGACGAGGCGTCGGTAGCCCGAGCCGCCTTCCGTCTCGCCCCTGGCGACGTTGATTAGAAGAGTCTCACTCGCCGAATTGTCGACGTCGTTTTGTCGAGCGGAGGCAGCAAATTCGACGAATCCGAGGGCCCGCGACAACTCGCTTGTCACGTTTTGCGATCGTGAGGCGATCCATCCAGCGCTCGCGCCGATACCTATTCTCAGGTCGGCCCGATCGAAGGCGAGCGAGTAGTCACCTCGCGCGCGGACACCGCGAAGGCCATCCGTGCGCTCGGCGAGAGGCGCCGAAGAGTTTCGGCCGAACTCGGCGTTGGTGGTCGTCGCCGCGAAAGCCGAGAGCCGGCCATCGGGGCGCCAGCCCCGCCACACCGCCTCTATCGCCGCGCCGCGCCAAGCGACTCCACTTCCGACTGCGGCTTGCCCGAGCACATTCAGGCGGCCAACGGGATCGCTGTTGAGAAGCCCAAGCGTTACGGCCTGGCCCTCGGCGCTGACCGAGGCGCCGGGAATCCATCGCGTCGTTCGCGGACCGAAGTGGTAGGACTGCAGCGGCGAGAGCGGAGACGTGCCGAAAACCCGGACGCTGCTCGAGCGCTCGATCACAATCGGTGACAAGCGCAAATCCAGCAGCGGGGAAGACCCGCTCTCGGGAATCGGGGCGGCCGTGGCGAGCCGGCGCACGTCGTACCCCTGCGAGTGCAACGACAAAAACCAAATGGAGCCATCGCTATGATTCGGCTCCGGCGCGACAGCGGCGCCAATCACGCGCGTCAAAGGTCGCACGCGAGATAAACCGCCGGTTTCACCGAGATCGATGCGCTCGAGATTCGGCGCGCCACTGCGATCGCTGACCGCAACGAGTGACGTCGGTCCGGACCACGAAGGGTCGAAGCGATTCGCGCCGTCGTCAGGATCGGCGAAGCGGGGTGCGCCCCCCGCGGAGTCGAGGAGCGCGATACGCCAACGGTTATCGCGCTGGCGGGCAACGGCGATGGTGCGTCCGTCTGGCGACCAGCGCGGCCGCGCATAGGATGTGAAGACGTCACCCGCGGCAACGACACGCACGGCGCCGCTAGGAAAGTCCACCATGGCGACGTCGCAATGTCCTCCAGTACAGCGGAGCGCCACCGCGCGCCGGCCGTCGGGCGCGGGATCGGCATCGCGCAGGCCGTCGTCGCTCGTTAGGCGCCGCACCTTGCGGCGCGCCACGTCCCACTCATACAGCTCTGGCCGTAGCGCTCCGTCGGCGCGACGGGTGGCCCGCCAGAGCAAGAGGCGCTTGCCGTCCGCGAACCACCGCGGATCCTCGAACGAGCGACCGTCGCGCGAAACGAGCGTCGCGATCGCGTGCTTGGAAGGCGGATAGATGCGGCGCGCCGGTACGTCCAGCGAATCGCGCTTCAGCAAACGCTCGCGGGCCTTGCGCTCGATTGTGTCCGGTTCAGCAGCGGTGCTCCACACGACGACGCGTGACGGCCGGCCGAGCGCGCGCAGCACGACGGCGACGCGTTCTCCGTCTCGCGAGACGGCAGGGTCGCCGGTGCCGCGCGAGAGATGCTGCACCAACTCGCCATCGACGAGCCCCACGCGAACGAGCGCGCTGTCCACGTTTACGGCGGCGGCGGTGACCTCGGCGCGGAAGCGATCGTACACGATGGCCGGCGGATCACCGTAGACGCCGGCGAATGCCTCGTCGAAGCTGCGATTCACGCGTGCGGAGAGCCGGCGCCAAACGTCGACGAGACTCGAGTCCCCATGGTGGCGCGTGAGCCACTCGAGAAACGCGGACCCGGCAAGATACGCGAATTCGCCCCCCTCGAAGTCGTTCCAGCTGCTGAGTTGCGCGTAGTTAGGCAAGCGGCCCTCGATCGCCCATTGGCGCAACGTCGCCGGCCGCCAGACGCCGTACGGTCGGCCGCTGCCGGTCACGAGGCCCTCGATGTACGTGGCGTAGCCCTCGATGACCCACCGTGGTGAGCGCAGGGCAAGCGGGCC
>QHUV01000438.1 GCA_003222065.1 Gemmatimonadota bacterium
GGAGCGAGAGTTGATTCAGCTTCGTCATGCGCACCGTGTCGACCCACGACCCATCGCCAGCGCTGTAGGCAAGCGTGGTCACGGTGCCCGTCGGCTGCGTATTCCACGACTTGTTCCACATCGCGTACGCCGAATCGAGACCGAGCTGCGTCGCCGCCATGGCGCGTTGCTCGACGAGCGAGTTGCGTCCGATGCGGTAGTATTGAATGCCGGCGAGATAGCCGCCCGCGACCATCGCGCCAATGACGACGATGGCGAGGAGCGACATCGCGAGTGCGAAGCCGCGACGCTGCCGGACGGGTGAAGGTGAGCGCATAACGAATATCCTCGTCAGGTACGATTGCGCAGCGCGACGGTGACCACCAGCGAATCGCTGTAATAGGCCTCCGGCCGCCCCGGCATCCGAATGGGGTTTTCCGTCTGTGCTTTAGCGATGATGTCGATGCGGGCCACCTGGGCCGGCGCGGCCGTTGTGGCGCCGGTCGAATCACGAAAAACGAAGCGCAAGCCCGAGCTCGTGGGCGTTGCCGAATAGGCCAGGTACGGTCCCGCCACAGCTTGCATGGTGCCGCAGACACCAGCCGGACAATCCTGATAGCCGAGATACCACCCGCTGCTCCCGGCTGGTTGATAGAGTTTCTATTTCGCGCGGCGGAAGAAACGGATTAGCGCCCCGACGACGACATTGGCATTGAGTGCCGTCCCAAAGGTGACTGTTTGAGCAGCCGCCGCTTCCGTCGCATTCGCAGTGTAGCCGCTCGTCGTCGGGCACGATCCGACCGAAAGCGCCGCCGTGACGGCGACCTTGTCCCAGGTGTCGTCGTTCACACCGCCAGCTGCTCCTTCGTCGTAGACGAACGCCGTATCGCCAGTCGTCGGCGCCGAGATCCACGTGGTGAGCGCGGTGCGCGAGCTCAGCGTCGGCGGAGGGACGACCACCGTCGTCCGCAGCGCGCCGATGCTGCAGATCACGCTGATGCCTGTCGCGAGGCGGAAGTCGACTGAGGAATCCGACATCGCGTAGATGTCCCCGCCGACGGACGAGATCCGGCGCAAATCCAAGGGAATCGCCTCGCCGAGATCACGCAACGAATTGCGCATCGCGATGAGGTCGCTCGTGCTCGCGTAGAACTTCTGCTGCCGGACGATGATGCGCATCGTGGCCCCGGCCACGAGGCCGAAGACCACGAGGACGAAGAGCATCTCGGTGAGCGTGAAAGCACGCCGGCGCGAAGTCATGGTCAGCATGGGAGGATCGTGTTGTAAACCTGACTGCGCATGCCCTTTGTGGTCGGATACTGCACGGTCAGGCTGATGCTCGTGCCCCGGCGCGACCCAGCCGACGTCACCGACGTCGCCGTCCATTGCGAGATGACTGAACGGACAGTGTCTTGACCGCTGCTGACGCTAGAGCACGTCATCGAGCGCCATTGCTCGATGTGCGCGTTGGCGACCATCGCCGCGCGGGTTTGTATCGTGCCGCCGCCGGTGAGGCGCGTAACGAGCGTCGCGCCGCCGGCAAGGCCAAACACGCCGATGCTGATGATGGCGAGCGCGACCAACAGCTCGATCATCGTTACGCCGCGCCGACCACGCCGGCGAGCAGCAGACTGCCTGTTCATAACGAGCATCCTCGAGTAATGACTTTACCGAACTTCGAGACACACACCGAATCGCGCATCCCGTCGCGCGTCAGTACGACCTTCTCGACCGTACCGGCACCGATCGCGAACCCGCGCGAATCAAATTTGATGGTATCGAGCGAAGCCGTCGGAATAGCAACGCCATGCTCGCGCTGAAGATCATGGGTGCGGCTGTAGACGACCTGGGTGCCTGACGAGTCGACCGTAACCGTCACCAAGTTTCCACTGCGGACGAACCGCGCTTCCTTCCCGCGCTGAACCGCGAGCGCATGCGCTTGGGCGAGATAGACCGCCGTCTGCTGGCGCGCCGAACGCAGCCCAGCGGACGACGTCGCGCCGTGAAGACGCGGAATACTCAAGCTCGTAACGACACCGACGATGATCAACACGACGATCATCTCGGTGAGCGTATAACCGGACCGATTGCGAAGCATGCGGACCTCCAGCGTCGGAGCGTCGGGGAGTGTTCAGAAAGGTGTCACTGACTCGACAGTTAATATCTCCCTCTAGGCGACGAATCGAAGTGTCATCGGTCACAACGGCGACCGCCGCTGCAGTGTCACATTCCTTGACACTGCAGCGGCGGCCATGATTATCATCCTTTAAACTTTCGTTGTCGCGACTTCTTACCATACCGGCACGTCATCGATCCACGTGTTCGCGAGAGCCACGTAGTGACGGAGTCGCTGCGTCGCACGCGAGATATAGCACGAGTTGTAGACGTAGCTCTTCGTTCCATTCGCCGTCGCGTTGTCATTGATGTATCCCGGCGGCGGCTGGATTGCGCCAGGAAGCTTGTAATTGAGCCCGCTCACCGTCGTGCCAGACGTCGTGTTATTACCGTTGGACGTCAGCTTACCACCGATCATGATGATGCCCTGCCACATGTTGCTGCCGGAAATAGTGAAGTCGGAATCGGCGATGATGATCCCGCGTCCGGCGTTAGGCAGCGCGTACCCATTGGTGTGGACGCGAATCACCGGCCACCGACTCGTGTCGGCGGCGAACCACGCGGCGTCGGGGAAGCCATCCGGTGGAACGGTGTAGTCAGCCGGCAGCAAGTTATTGTTGACGATCGCGTTCCAGTCGATGGTGACAAGGCTGTCGAGCTGCGCCAGCGTCTTCGTTGTGTCGAGCGGTGGACTGCCCGTTGGTACAAATCCGCCCGAGGCCGTGTAGTCGCCCTGCGGGACCATGATTCCGGCCACAGGCGGCTTCTTCCCGCACTGATCGTTGCCGTCGATCTGACCCGCCGATCCCTGCTTGTCGAGCCCAGAGAGACTCGTCCAGGCACCAGTCACCTTCATTGTCACGACGGACCACTGAACCATCAAGCCGACGGCGCGGACGCTCGTCGTCGTGTCGCCACCGCGCAGCTTGCTCGTCGTGTCGACGCCGCGGGCGCGCACGAAATACAACGCGGGAATCGTGTCCTTGATGCCTAGCTGCGGCCGGAGTAGCCGAGAGACGATCACGGCGTAGCCGCCAGTGGCATTGACTTGGACACTGTCGAAACCGGACGTCGCCACCCCTGGGTCGCCGAGGCACGAGGCGCCCGTCTGACGGCACAGGCTGTCGCGCGACACGAGGAAGCGCTGAAGCCCCTGCTCGGCGATGGTATACGCGCGATTCTGGCCGCGCTGCGCCGTCGACGTGCTGCCTTCGGCGGCCGTCGCCGCGAGGCCCGCGGCGAGCGCAAAGCTCAGAACGACGAGAAACACCACCACCAGCGGCAGCGCGAAGCCGATTCTATTTTGAAGTCGACGCATAACGAGTTCTCCAGTACCGCTAGAAGCCGGGATGATTTCGGAAGAGCACGGAGGTTTCCATCTTCGATTTCTCCGCCGCGCGGCCCGGCATGTTTGACGGACTCGAGCCCGTCAGCACGATGGACACTCCGACGAGGCTATCGAGAATTGCCGGAGGGTTGACTGTGGACGTATCGATGTTGCGCACGAAGAACTTGAAGCGCGATCCGGCGTCGAATGGCGCCACCAGCTCATCGGGGGTTCGGCCGCCGACCAGGCGCCAGAGCGCAATGCGCCCGGGATAGGCCGTCGATGCACGGAAGTAGTACGTCACGTCCTGATAGAGGAACACCGGCGCACCGGGCT
>QHUV01000439.1 GCA_003222065.1 Gemmatimonadota bacterium
CGAGAGATCACCCAGCACGTCGCCCATGTACTCGTCAGGCGTGACGACGTCGATCTCGGCGAGCGGCTCGAGCAGCACAGGCTTGCACTTCGGCGCGACGGTCTTGAACGCCTGAATTCCCGCCATCTTGAACGATTGCTCATTCGAGTCGACGGTGTGGAATGAGCCGTCGAAAACCTCGACCTTGAAGTCCACAACGGGATATCCAGCGAGCACGCCACGCACCGACGCTTCCTGAATCCCCCGGTCGACCGCCGGAATGTACTGACGAGGAATCGCGCCACCGACGATTTTATCGATGAACTCGTACCCACCGCCACGAGGCGCGGGTGCAATGCGCACCCAGCAATCGCCGAATTGACCGCGCCCGCCAGTTTGCTTTTTGTGCTTCCCCTGCCCTTCGGCACGCGCCTTCAGCGTCTCGCGATAGGCGATCTTCGGCCGAGTCAATTGGGCCTGGACGCCGTACTTCCGGCGCAGCTTCGCCAATGAGATTTCGAGATGCCGCTCGCCGACGCCGGAAATGATCGTCTCGTGCGTCTCGGAGTTGTAGTGCGTTTGGAACGTCGGATCTTCCTCGTGGAGCTTGTGCAGCCCGGCTTGCAGCTTCTCCTCGTCCGCGCGGGCGGCGGCATGCACCGCCATCTCGATGATCGGCTCCGGGAATTCGATTTGCGGCAGACGCACCGGGTGCTCGCGTGTCGAGAGCGTATCGTTGGTGTGCGTGCTCTTGAGCTTCGCCACGCAGCCGATGTCGCCCGCGCACAGGCGATTGACCTCGATGCGCTCTTTCCCCTGAGCGACGGAAAGATGGTTCAGCTTCTCCGGAGTGTCCCGCGTTGCGTTGAAGACTTCCTGACCGTTGACGATGCAGCCGGAAAAAACCCGAAAGAAACTCACGTCGCCGACGTGCGGCTCGGACATCGTCTTGAACACCAGTGCCGTGAACGGCTTGGTGTCGTCAGCGTGAATCTCGACGGTGGCGTTGCCCTCGGCGCCCTTGAAGGCGTGAACCTCTTCCATCTCGAAGGCATTGGGCAGCAGCTCGACGATCGTGTTGAGCACGGCTTGGACGCCGTAATTCAGCTCGCTCGAGACGCAGAAGAGCGGGAACAGCTCCATGCGCTTCATCGCTTCCTTCATTCCCGCAATCGCCTCGTCGCGGCCGATCTCGCCTCCCTCGAGGTATCGCTCCAACAGGGTGTCGTCAGTCGACGATATCGATTCGATCAGCTCCTGGTAGTAGCGG
This sequence comes from Gemmatimonadota bacterium, assembly GCA_003222065.1. GTDB lineage: Bacteria > Gemmatimonadota > Gemmatimonadetes > Gemmatimonadales > Gemmatimonadaceae > AG2. Next base: position 1,250 of record QHUV01000439.1, read on the forward strand.
TCGAATTGCGTGCGGTAGTCAGCGGGGATGTCCACCTCGTGGAACTCGCCGCTCTTGGAGCCCTGCTTGAAGAGCAATGCTTTCTTCGTAAAGAGATTGATCACGCCGTGAAAGTCCGGCCCGTCACCGAGCGGCACTTCCACCGGAATCACCTTCGACGTTAGGCGCGTCTTGACTTGCTCGTAGATGCGATCGAAGTCCGCGTGCTCCTTGTCCATCATGGAGACGACGAAGAGAACGGGGTCGCGTCGCTTCACCGCCTCGCGGAACATCCGCTCTGTGCCGACTTCGACGCCGCTATTCGCGCTGACGACGCACAAGGCACCGTCGGCCGCTGCCAATCCCGCCACCGCATCACCCTGGAAGTCGAGGAATCCGGGCGTGTCGATAAGGTTGATCTTCGTCCCCAGCCACTCGGCGTGCGCGACGCCGAGGTTGATGGAGTAACCGCGCTCGATCTCTTCGGGCGCCGTGTCAGTGAGGGACGTCCCGTCTTTCACCGCACCGTGACGCTTGCTGGCACCTGACACGAAGGCGAGCGCATCGACCAAACTGGTCTTGCCGCTCGCCCCGTGTCCCACGACCGCGATGTTGCGGATCTCCGAGCCCTTGAACTCCTTCATGAGATGCGCTCCTTCAGCCTAGCTGAGTGAACCGATCTTGGGCGCGGCCCCGAGCCACGCCCGGAGAGTCTCATCTCCGGTCTCGTCCTCTCGCACCGTATCTTCGATCGCGAGCGCGCGCCCCGATTGGCGCGCGTCGCTGATGCACGTGAAGACAACCGCGCTCGCCGTTCGAACGGCGCTCCACAGGCGCCCCGAATCGTCGGCGAACACGCGGCTGTCAATCGCGGGTTGTTTGTGCGGTCGGCGGGTGAACGGCCGTGACATGCTCTCCTCCCGTCTTCGCGATAGCCTCGCGTTTGGAGCGAGATGAGTCAAGAGGGAAACGCGGGCTCGAGCATTAATGACCTCGACAAAAGATCCCGACCGGCAACGAAAAGGGGAGCTTGATCAGCTCCCCTTGACGCGCCGCCGACACATCGGTTGATGTGGCGAAGCCTCAGTCACCGTCACTTTCGTAGGTCAACCCCTCCGCCTCACGTATCCGATCGAGAAGCGATTCGATTGGGGCAAAGACGGCGGCAGTGAGCCCGACGATCGGTCCGATCGAGACAGTGATCGCGCGACGCGCGCCCTCCGGCCAGTCGGGCATCGAGAGTCCAGCAACGAGACGCCGAATCAACTGGCCACACTCCGCAAGGAGTCGGCCTGCTGTCGAATGCAAGATCTCAAGGGGAATCTCGAGGTCGCGCGTCATGAGCTGCCCGGTGCTGTCGCGCCACGCAGCGTCACCGATCGCGCCACGCTCCGGCCACACGCCGAGGTGACGAATCGTCTCGATTTTCGCTTCGCTCGAGCGATGACATTCCACGGCAGCTGCGAGTGCGAGCGCGACAGATTCCGGACTGGGCGCGCCGTACAGCGTCACGATGTCGCGCGAGGACCGCTCCGCGGATGCGAGAGGAGACGGTATCGAGTTCACGTGCGCGAGCACCGCCGAATGGTCTGGGTTTTCCTCGAGCATGACGAGAACGTCCATGCCCTCCTCCTGAAGATGATACTGGTCCAGCATCGCGCCCCTCCCTCCCAACCTGCCGCCCAACGACTCGATACAGCGTTCTAGAGCACCGGTGCGCGAGCAGCGCGAACACCAGATCGAACCCGCTGACTTCCGCGATGTTCCAGGTAAACTGTCCTGAATACGTTTACAGTCACATCGCGGTTGCAACTCTGTCACGTCGCAGCAAAGCGATCAAAGTCTTTACAGACGTGAGAGGGCAAAGCGCATGCCGATCGGCAACGTGAAGGCGATAACCGCGCCGATAGCGATGATGTTTCCTGGCGTGAGCACTAGGGCGATTGTTCCGGCGAACGCCCGGGCGAAGAGGAACATCGTTGCGACTACAGCGGCGCCAATCGCCAGTGCCCACGCCGCGCGATGCTTGGGAGCCTCGCCGACAAGCCACGAATAGGCGACACCGCAGAGCAGCACGGCGATGAGTTGGAGTGCAACGCCCAACAGCACCACGGAGGGGGCGTACTCACGGGACGCGCTCGTCCCAAGCACGGTCGCGCCGATGACGTCGAAAACGCGGCTCGGCACGCCGAGGCGAATGCCGAAGCCCACCAGCATACCCGTCGTCGCCGCCGCGGGGATCGCGCCAGTTGTGATGGCCGTTACGGCTCGCTCACGTTGCACGGCACAAAGGAAGGCAGTGGTCAGTACATGCTCAAGAGGCGACGCGCGTGCGCATATCGCGAAGATCATGCGCGCGGGCAAAACGCGAGAGTCCTAAGGACTCGTGTCCGGAGCGCGAATTGTGTCTCTCGGCCACGGAGGCAATTGCGCAACCTGACGAGACTCTCGCCAACACCCTTGCCGCGTTCTCGGCCGCGACTAACTTGGCGCCCGATGTTCGCCGCGGTCGAAGCTTCCAGAATACTCATCGTCGAGGACAGCGCCGAAGTTGTCTCTTTGCTCGAGCGTGTTCTCGGCGAGCAAGGCTATGACGTCAGCGCGGCGATGGACGGCGAAGCAGGTTTGGCGCGCGCGCTCGACGCGCCGCCCGACCTGCTGATTCTCGATCTCGGCCTTCCGGGGCGCGACGGGCTTCAGATCGCGGCCGAGCTGCGACGACGCGGCGTGACTGCCCCGGTGCTCATGCTCACGGCGCGCGGCGCGGTCGCCGATCGGATCTCGGGTCTCGAAGCGGGCGCTGACGACTATCTGGCGAAGCCGTTCGACGCCGAGGAGCTGCTCGCGCGCGTGCGGGCGCTGCTGCGTCGCTCGGCGCTGCGAACGCGGGCCGCTCAGCTGAAGGTGGGCGATGTGGTGCTCGATCCGCTCACGCGCGAGGTCTGGCGCGCCGGTCGACCGATCGCGCTTAGTCCGCGCGAATTTGCGTTGCTCGAGTACTTAATGCGCAATCCCGGTCGCACACTTACTCGCGCGGCGATCGTCGCGCAGGTGTGGAAGCACGGGCCGGACGACCCCGACGCGACGAACATCGTCGACGTTTACATGGCGTATTTGCGCAAGAAGATCGAGCCGGACGATGGTCCGGTGATGATTCATACGATTCGCGGCGTCGGCTACGCGCTGCGCGCGCCGGGAGACAGCGATGGGTGAACCGCCAGTAACACAACGCTGCTCAAATCGGGTAGGTGAGGAGCCTTACGGCTCCCCACCTCCCACACCACCGGACGTGCCGGTCGGCATACGGCGGCAGGTCAACGTGCGTCACCATTGAGGGGTCGTTCGTCGAGCGAACTTCGTCGATCCGGGATGCGCCGCCCGTTGGAACGTAGAGGATTGCAAAGCTGTTGAAGAAGGGCGACCCAACGGAGAGTTGCCGAATCGCGTCGCTCGTCAGGAGACTGCTGTACGCGCTCGTTTCAATCCTCACCCAACCAGCGCTCGGACGGAATCGAAGGTCGGGTTGAAAATCGATGCTGACTTCGTTGTGCCGCTTCTTGGCAATCACATTAACGACAACCGTGCGCCGGGCGGGCGAGCAGTCCTCATTCCAATGCCGCGCACCGTACTTGGTCGTCGCCGGCTCGCAAACCGCGCCTTGCGGAATGACGATGTCGAATTCACCAAGGTGGTACCGACCGCCATCGGGAGACAGTTCCAGCGTGCCGATAAGCTGGCGATCGTTGTTGTCGTTGTTCTTCGAAAATGCGGGCGAGGCCGTGGCGGAAAAACCAGTCGCACTGCGCGTGGGAGCGACCGAATCGCTGCACGCGACCGCAAAAGCCGCCACCGCACCCACGAGCAGGGGGAGAGTATGACGTCGCATAGTCGTCGTCGACTGATGTGGGTGAGAACCCGCCCGAAAAAAACTCTTGCCTGGGGCGGACCTAGGTGCCGGCATCGACACCAAGCTAAGGCTTACCGTTAAGGTCCGCTAGTCTAACTCCTGGCGCGGTGAGGCCAATCACTCTCTGAGCAAGTCATTGAGTTGCTTACTCATATCCGCGTATCCGAAAGCCGTGACTTGTGATGCATATCTCATGATCCATGGCCGAACTCGTTGTCGTGCCCTCGGCAACAATGTCCGACCACAAACGATCGTGAGCCAAGCCGCTGTATACAGCTCAGTTTCTTCCGCTACCGGGAGAACCGTTTCAAGATGATTAACCGCGCCGTCGATTTCGCCGTCCGCGGCAAGTATCCGGATAGTAAGCGCTTCGACGAACTCGCGGCCCTGAAACCAGTCGCCACGTCGCGTCATGCGTTCGCGGACCCATTCGAGCGCGGACCGCGCCGCGGTCAGATCGTCGGATTCCGCGCGGCAAAGCCCGACGCCCGCTGTCGCGCCAATCTCGACATCATCCGCGCCAATGCGTTGAGCGAGCGATGCCGTCGCCTCGTAAAGCTCAGCGCCAGACTCCCAGGCGTGATTCTCCCATTCGACGTGCGCCATGTTGTACAACGCGTACAGCTGGAACTCACTGTTCCTCACAGCCGCAGCTAATGCGAGCGCTTGCCCGTGGTACTCGCGCGCGCGCTCGTAGTCGCCGCTGCGATGGAATGTCAACCCGAGGTTCGTCGCGGCCATTCCCCATAGGTCCGGCATTCCCGAAGCACGTGCAAGAGCGATGGAGCTTTCATAGGAATGTCGGGCATCCTGCCAAGCATTTCGCGCCGCCGCGATGTTGCCAAGATTATTGTGGCATCTCGCCTGACCTCGCAAATCGCCCGCGATTTCGAAAATGGCCAGCGCTCTACGGTAGATCTCCTCAGCGTGCTGAGGCGCCGCACGTTCGACGGTGACAGCGAGCCTGTTCAGGGCGCGTGCAAGTAGCGTTGGATCCTGGGTCGCTTCAGCAACGGTCACGCTTTCGACGGCGATTTGCTCCGCCTCCTTCGGGTTCCCGAGTCTTCCGTAAGCTTGGGACAACAACATCAGGATCTCCACCCGTTCCTCACCGAAGCCAAGCCCCTGGGCTTCAACATCCAGCGAAAGCAATGCCTCGAGCGTGGCACGCGCCGGTTGCCCGAGCTCTTTTCTCGCCCGCTCGCGCATACGCCGCAGCACAAGCGCTCGGCGCGCGTCGCCCTTCCCGACGAACCACTCGATGGCAAGGTCGCAGAGCTCTTCCGTTTCGTCGAACCGACCGACGATCTCGGCGAGCGTAGCGAGCCGCACACGCACTTCGGCAAGCTCCCCGGGGGTTGACGTATTGCGTGCGGCCACATTGAGGAATGCGTTCGCCGCCGCATATGCATAGACGCGTTCGGCGTGCTCGGCCGCAATAAGGGCATGTATGTGCGCCGGACTCGATATGCTAGCAGCGTCGTAGTGCAGCGCAATTGCGGACAATCGACTTCTATCACGCCGCTCAATCGCTTCGGCAACGCGCTGATGGGTACTGCGCAATCGCTCATGCGGAATCGACTGTACGAGCGCTTCGACAATATGCATGTGAGTGAACGTGTAACCGCGACCACCTCGTTCATAGGAGGACCGCAAGATCCCAGCCGTTAGGCCCTCGGACAACGCAAGCTGAACTGCCGCCTCGCTGCCCGCACCAGCCTCGACCACGAGACTCACGTCGAACTCGTCTCCAATGACGGCCGCGATGCTCAAAACGGCCTGCGTGCTCGACGATAGCCGCGCCAGCCGCCGCGCGATAAGGGCCGGCAACCCGATAGGGAAACGGAGCTCGGATACCGGGGTCCACTGCCATCGCCCCTCGACCTGCCAGAGCGCACCCTCCTCGACCAGCGTGTGCAGCAGCTGCGCGATGAAGAGCGGATTCCCTTCCGTGTGTCGATACAAAAAGGCGAGGAACTCACGGCCGACTTCCTGACCGTGCATCGCACCCTCGAGCCACCGCTTTGCCTCGTCGCGCGTGAGCCGTGGCAAGCCAATCTCGCGATACAGGGCGCTCCGCGTGAGCGCCTGGCGGCGCTCCGCCGCCTCGGCGTACGCCGGCTCCGTGCGGAACGTCAGCGCGATTAGCAAACGCTCACGATCCAGCTGCTGGCACACGTGCTCGAGAACGTCCCACGACGCGACGTCGGCCCACTGCATCTCGTCGAGCAAGAGGACGAGCGGTCGGCGTTGGGCAACGAGGCGGATGTACTCCGACATCTCGTCGAGCAGCCGATATTTGCTGCCCCATCGCGAGCCGGCCGGCGACGCATCTCCGGCGAGCACGGGCACAAGGTGGTGCAGCTCGCGCCATGGTCCACTCGGCGCACCCGGTAGACGGTGCAACGCAGCGATGAGCGAGGCCCAGACCCCGTATGGCTCACGCACACGTTGCTCGCGCGAGCGCCCAGTAACGAGCGATCCGCCGCGCAAGCGCACTTCGGGCTCGAGCCGTCTGACCAACGCCGCTGTCCCCGCACCCGCCTCGCCGAGAATGGCGACTGCCCGCGGCGAGCCAGTAACGGCGTCATCGAGCAGGCCGACCAACGTTCGAAACTCTACGCCGCGCCCGGCAAACCGTTCGACGTCGAGCCGGCGGGGCGAGGCGTCGTGGCCAGGCAACGACGCGAGCGCGGCCCCATCGCGGCCTTGGGATTTCAATCGCACACGTGCCGCGTCCGCGGCAGCATGGAGCGCCTGATAGGTGGTGCCGTGATCGGGAGCGCTCGCCACGCCAATCGAGATCGTGACGAGGGGTGGTACGCCTTGGTCCGTTTCTGGGAACAGATGGCCGCGCACCGCGGCGCACAACCGCTGCGCTACGTCACGTGCCGCCGATGCCGACGCCCGAAGGAGCGCCACGAACTCATCCCCACCCGGGTGAGCGACGAGCTCCCCCTCGCGAAGATTTGCGCGCGCTAGATCGAAGATCGTGTGAAGAACTAGCTCGGCGTAGTCTTGACCAAAGTTCTCGGCGAGACGCCGGTAATGGTCAACGTCCGCGACAAGCAGCGAAATAGGCCGCCGCGCGGCACCCGCCTCCGCAACCGATGCCGCGGCGGTGTCGACGAAGGCGTCGTACGTAGCGAGCCGTCGCTGTTGATCGAGAAGAATCAGGATGCTCCTACAGGGCAGGGCGCTCGCGGTTGACACCCGAATCCGACGTCGGCGAGCGGGCTTCGACAACCGTAAGAGCGAGAGGCCGAATGACGCAAGAGAAAAGGCGTGATTTGTGTCGACAAATTGGCCGATTTTCCTGATTGTGGCAGCGCTTCCGACTTAACGATCCCAAATCCCGTTTCGTCTACAGACAGTCGGTTAGTCATCTTCATCACTCTCGAGTCTCGTGGGAGTCTATGCGCGTCTTTGTTTGTTCATACGGATTGGCAGCCATTGCGCTGGTCGCGTGCGCCTCCGGCGCGCCCGTCGTTCCATGGACGCATCCCGCGCCCGTGGTCGAGGCCGTTGCGCCAATCTCTCGGGCGCCGCGCGAGTTATTGCCTGACGAGCAAATCCAACAGGCACTCAACCGGCTCGGCTTTGGCGCCCGACCTGGTGACGTCGAGAAGGTGCGAGCGATGGGTGTCGATCGATGGATAGCCTTACAGCTCGCGCCCGATCGGATCGACGACTCACTGGCGAACGACCTCGTGTCCCATTACGAGACGCTGAACGCGAAGACCGCGGATCTCGTCGAGGCCTTTCGACAAGTTCAGCAGGCGCGTCGTCGCGAGCAGATGCAGCTGCGCGCCCAAGGCGACACGACGGCCGGCAAGGGTGACGCGCGTCGCGAGGCGTTGGCGAACGATCCACAGTTGCGGGATCTCGCTCGCCGATCGCAGAGAGTTGTTGGTGATGTACAGTCGGCGAAGTTGGCCCGGGCGGTCGTGAGTGAAAGGCAGCTCGACGGCCGGCACGTCAGCCCAGACGAGGATTTTTCGGTGCTCGAGGGATAGGCGAATTTCCGCGTCCTGTCGGTGCGGGCGCCCCTGCTCAGCGCCGGGCACGTGGGCTCAACGAGAACTACGCGCGCGAGCTGATGGAGCTGCACACGTTAGGCGTCGATGGCGGCTACACGCAGAAGGACGTCATCGAGGTCGCGCGCGCGCTGACGGGCTGGTCGATGAACCCGCGGGATGGGCAGTTCGTCTTCCGACCTGAGGTGCACGATGCCGCCGATAAAGTGGTCCTCGGCCACAAGCTCGCCGCTGGACGCGGTATCGATGATGGCGAGGACGTGCTCGATATCGTCGCGCGACATCCGTCGACGGCGCGCTTCATCACGACGAAGCTGGTGCGCCATTTTGTCAGCGATAGCGCGTCGCCGGCGCTCGTGCGTGAATGCGCGTCGATCTTCACGAAGACCGACGGAGACATTCGAGAGACGGTGCGATGCATCGTTACCTCGCCGGAGTTCTTCAGCCGCGCCGCTTACCGCGCGAAGGTCAAGACGCCGTTCGAAGTCGTGGCGAGCGCCTTGCGCGCCATGAACGCTCAGGCGGATACGACGCCGCGCACCGCGCAACTAGTGGCCCGGCTTGGCCAGCCGATCTTTGGGCGGCAGACTCCAGACGGATGGCCGGACCGTGCCGACGCGTGGATGAATACTGGGGCGATTCTCAACCGCATCAACTTCGGCCTCGCAGTCGCGGCTGGGCGGGTGCCCGGCGCGTCGCTCGAGACGTGGCCCTATTCGACTTCACTCCGCGGCGTCAGTCGGCCAGCGCAAGTCGATGGCGTCATCAAAGCGATCCTCGGTGATCAATCGTCGACGGAGACGCGTGCCATTCTTCTCTCTGGCGAAAATCCACTCATCGAGAAACTCGCGAGCGCTGACTCGTCAGGCAGGGACACCGCGGACAATCCGATGCCAGACGACATGAGCGGCCAGGCAATGCGACAGGCTCGCGGTGCTGTCGCGAAAAATGGGCAGCCGCGCCCGAATGCGGCATCGCCGCTCAATCGTCCCGTGAATCTCGCCGGCCTGGCGCAGGTCGTGGGACTCGCTCTTGGATCGCCGGAATTTCAGCGCCGATAGAAAACCCGTTAGTGAACAAGTCTCGAGGTACCGAATGAATCGTCGCGTGTTCATGAAATCAGGAGCGCTCGCGCTCGTGACGATGGGGCTCAGTCCGAGCTTCCTGCGTCGCAGCGTCTACGGCATGGAATTGCTGCGGGGCGCATCGACGCACGGCAATCGGCGCGGAAAGGTTCTGATCTGTCTCTTCCAGCGCGGCGCCGCCGATGCATTGAACGTCGTCGTCCCGCATGGCGAGGCCGCGTATTATCGCATGAGGCCGTCGATCGCCATACCACGTCCCGTTTCTGGCGCTGCTCAGGCAGCGGTCGACTTGGACGGCTTCTTCGGCCTACATCCCTCCCTCACGCCGCTCAAAGAGCTGTGGGATCGAGGACTCCTTGCGCCGGTCCATGCCGTGGGCAGCCCGAGTAATACGCGCTCGCACTTCGATGCGCAGGACTACATGGAGAGCGGCACGCCGGACAACAAAGGCACGCCCGACGGCTGGCTCAATCGGTATCTCGCGACGCGCGGGACGTGTGAGGAGTGCACAGCGGCGGGTACACGTCAGAATGGTTCTGGCGCGCGTCCATCGCCCTTTGAGGCCGTTGCGATGACGCCGCAGACGCCGCGGATCCTCGAGGGCCCAGCTCCCGTGATTGCGATGAACAGCCTCGATGAGTTCTCGATTCGCACGAACGGGAGTGAAGCCGAACGCATAGAGGCGCTGTATCGCACCGGTACAACGGACGTGGTCCACGCCGCCGGCGGCGAGATGTTCGAAGCGATGAAGATTCTCCGGTCGGCGAACCCGCAGCAGTACATCCCCGAGCACAGTGCCGACTATCCGCGGTCGCCGTTCGGACAACATCTGCGTCAGATCGCGCAGTTGATCAAAGCCGATGTCGGCCTCGAGGTGGCATTTGCGGACGTCGGCGGATGGGACACGCACGTGAACCAGGGCGGCGCGACGGGACAGCTCGCGGCACGTCTCGACGATTTCGCGAAATCCATTCACGCGCTCGTGACGGACCTTGCCGACCGGATGGCGGACGTCGTCATCATGACGATGTCGGAGTTCGGGCGGACCGCTCGGCAGAATGGAAACGGCGGTACCGACCACGGCCACGCGACTGCGCTCTTCGTGATCGGCGGCAGCGTACACGGCGGCAAGAAGGTGTTCGGCCGCTGGCCGGGTCTCGAGCAGGACCAGCTCAATGAGGGGCGAGACCTCACGCTGACGACGGATTTTCGTTCAGTGTTCAGTGAAGTCGCGGCGAAGCATCTCGGGGCTCAGCGCCTGGACGCCATCTTTCCCGGCTTTGATGCCGATCGATCGAAATGGCTTGGATTGCTGTAATTAACCGCCGAGGCCGTGGTTAATTAGAACTTGAAGATCTTTTTCAGCTTGCCTATTCCTTTGCCGATGGATTCGAGGACGTTGCTGACGTCGTGAGGCAGGGTTTCGCCATTGTCGACCGTCTGATTCTCGAATGGCTGGTCGTGCATCGTGCAGGGGAGCTGCGGCTCACTGCCGGGCTTGAACCACTCACGTTGCCGGCGCGGACAGAATTCCGTGGCCAGCATGCCAGACTCGGGATCGATCATACGCATCACCATCCCGTCAGGCACCGCGAAGTCCTCGCCGGCGCGGTCGCGCCAGCCATTGAGATAGAAATCAGCCCACGCTGGTGCCGCGAAATGACCGCCCGACGCCCCGTACGCAATCGGCCGTGGCGTGTCATAGCCAAACCAGACGCCGGCAAGCAGCGACGGCGTGTACCCGACAAACCAGACATCGTTGCCCTCGTTCGTCGTGCCGGTTTTGCCGGCAACGGGTCCGGTGACGCCGAGCTCGCGCACGGTGCGTCCCGTGCCATAGTCCACCACCGCGCGCAGCATCGATGTGATCTCATACGCGTCACGGGGATCGAGGACAGGCATCGCGGCAACCTCGCTGCTCCAAAGCATCGTCCCGTCGGGAGCCTCGATGCGCGTGACGAGTCGCGGGCGCACTTTCCTTCCGCCGTTCGCGAATGGTGCGTACGCCGTCACCAGCTCGAGCGGCGTGACATCGACCGCGCCTAACGCGATAGCGGGTACGGCGGGGATGGGGCTGACGATGCCGTTGCGGTGCGCCGCGGCGATGATGGACGGCTCGCCAATGTTCTGGCTCACGCGAACCGTCGCGGCATTCGCCGACAGCGTGAGTGCGCGGCGCAGTGTGACCTGCCCGGCGTAATTGTCGCCGTAGTTGGCGGGCCGCCAGATAGTGCGCCCACGCACCACTTCGACGGGATCGTCGTCGACCATCGACGCTGGCGACATCCCGGCGAGCAGTGCCGCCTCGTACACGAACGGCTTGAAGGCGGAGCCAGGTTGACGCTTGGCAAAGAGCGCGCGATTGAAGCCACCGCGGACGGTCTTGTTCGTGCGGCGCCCCGGCACCAGAGCGCGAATGTCTCCACTTTCGGGAGACATCGCGACAAGGGCCCCCTGGGCGGGCTCGTTGACATGTCCATACGAATCGATCGTTTCCCGGGTGATAACTGCCGCTTGCTTGGCGACGGCGCGATCGGCGGCGCGCTGCAGCGCGAAGTCGAGTGTGGTGTGGACGGTGGCCGGCTTGCCGCGACTTGTGCGTTACGACGCGGCGTGTAGGTCGACGGCGCCTTGGGGAGGGCCGCGAGCATCGCACCCTCGGCGAGGGTGAGCTGGCTGATGTGCTTGCCGAACAAGTCCCGGCTCGCCGCCTCGACACCGTTCATGCCGTTGCCGAGGTAGATGACGTTTAAATAATGCTCAAGAATTTGATCTTTCGTCAGCTCGCGCTCGACGAGCCGAGATATTCGGAGCTCCACCAGCTTCCGCCGTAGCGACCGCCCGTGGTAGCGATCGGACAGGAAACTATTATGGACGACCTGCATCGTGATCG
>QHUV01000440.1 GCA_003222065.1 Gemmatimonadota bacterium
ATCCCAATCTCGAGCGGCGGAGAGAATGAGGTCGCCGGCTCGTGGCGCGTTGGCGATCGTCGCGATCTGGACGATGCCGTCGGGATAGTCGCTCTCGATCGTTGCCTCATACGCGGCGCGTGGGTCGAGTCGCCGCAGATCCGCACCGAGGCCGAGGGGATCACCGCTCTGGCGTCGATAGCTGAAGCGCGCGCCATCAGTGCTGACCACCGCCGTGCCGCGATCGCGCGAGCGAACTTCGCACCCCTGAGAGTCGTTAGGTAACAAGAGCAGATCGACCGAAGAACGGGCGAGCAGCGCCTGAGCCAACCCCTCCCAGCGGGGCCGCAGCGTGCTCCAGAAGGGACGGTGCCGCTGCTCGAGCTCGACATATACGTGAGCCATCGCATTCCCACTCACCATCACCGCCGCTTGCGGCGCGAAGGTGAAAATCCACGGGTGCGCCATGACCCGGAGCCCCGACTCGGCGATGCCGCGCGCGAGATCGTCGTGCGCGCGCACTGGCGAGTGTCCGTGATCGCTCGTGATCCACACGTGTGTGTCGTCCCAGTAGCCAAGCCGCTCGGCGTCGTCGCGAATGCGGGCGACGAGCTCGTCGACGATGCCGATCGCGTCGCCAACGATGGGGGCCTCGTGGCCGGCGGCGTGCGAGCTCTTGTCGATTCCAGTGAGCGCCGCAAAGACGAAATCGGGGCGCTCGTCACGCACGCGCCTAACGACTTCCTCGACGACGTCACGATCGATGTCGAGCCAGCCACGCACGTTGCCGCTGAAGTGCGTGCGCGCGACGCGCGCCGCCGAACGGAGCGCGCGCAGGCTTTGGACGCCGAACGCGGCGACGCGGCCTTCAGGGGTCAATCCGCGACTGATCACGCTGAGCGCGCCGACGCTGCGCTCGGAGAGCTCGAATACCGTCGGTGCCGCCGGGTCGAGATCGCGGTCGACGCGCCGCATCTGATGGCCAACGTAACTGCGAGAGAACGTGGGAAAGGAGCAGGTCGCGCGACTTCGATCGAACCAGCGCAGGCCCGGCAAGCCGATCGCTCCCGGATACCGGCCCATCAGAAATGGCGCATAGGCGGGCCCCGTCACCGTCGGAAAACAGGAGGTGATGGTGAAAAACGCACCCTCGCCTCGCAGGCGTGAGATGGCAGGCGCTGTTGGCGCGCGACCTGCCGCGGAGCTCAGCGCGGCGCTCAGCGTGTCGGGCCGTACGCCGTCGGCGATGATGATGATGACCGGCACGTCGATTCAGATCCAGGAAGTCGAATTTGTCGGAGACACAAGCGGACGAGGCAGCTTCACGCAAAGCGCGAACCGAAGCGCGATTCTACATAAAGCTATTTGCTGGCGAAGGCCCCCCTGAGCCCGATAGACTTGTCCGGCATCAGCGTTGCCATTCGCGGACCTTCGCCGCGCTCGTCATGTCACACTAACTCGTGAATGTCCTCGAGAAACAAGAATAACGGCGCGCGTCGATCCAAGGCTCGCCCCAAGGAATTGGCGAAGCCGACACTCGCGGCACGCGCCGTCGAAGAACGCGTGGCCAGTGACGCTGGCAACTCCGGTCGCAAGGAACGACGTCGGCAATCCCGCGATGCACCGCGTTCGCCGCGAACGGCTAGCGGCAAGCGATCCGATCCGCAACTAATGGCCGAGGCGGCACTCGAGGCACAGGACTATTTACGCGAGCGGACGGAGGCGGGACACCGGGCGGCGGGGCGGACTCCACCGTCGGAGCGCACGGCCACGCGCGCGTCGGGCGCGACACGCATCATCGATGATTCGATTCGGAGCTACGTCGGTCCCGTCACCGAAGATGAGAAGTTGCTACAGGCCCCGACCGAGGCCGCGGACTTCACGCGGACCGATCCGTGGCGGGTGATGCGCATCATGGGAGAGTTCGTCGAGGGGTTCGACAACCTCGCGACGGTCACGAAGGGTGTCACGATCTTCGGCTCGGCGCGCACGGACCCCGAGGATCCGCAGTACGAGGCGGCGCAGGAGACGGCACGCCTCCTGGCGGAAGCCGGGTTCGCGATCATTACCGGCGCTGGTCCGGGCATCATGGAGGCAGCCAACAAGGGAGCGCGTATGGCCGGTGGCCGCTCGATTGGCTGCAACATCGAGCTCCCCTTCGAGCAGGGGGCCAATCCGTACGTCGACACGCTGATCAACTTCCGGTACTTCTTCGTGCGGAAGACGATGTTCATCAAATACTCAAATGCGTTCATCATCTTCCCGGGAGGGTTCGGGACGCTCGACGAGGCATTCGAGGCGTTGACGCTCATTCAGACCGGGAAGATCTATCAGTTTCCGGTCATCATGTTCGGCCGGCATTACTGGGCCGGTCTCATTCGATGGCTTCAGTCGCGCGTGCTCGGCGAGCGCAAGATCTCGCCCGGCGATCTCGATCTAATCCTGCTCACCGACGACCCACGCGAGGCATGCTCGGCAGTCGTGGAGGCATACCAGTCACAGCAGCGGGCGCTTCAGCCGCGTGAGCAGGCAAGCCGGGCCTCGCGCGATGTCTGAGGCAACGCCCCGCGTCCGCGATTAGCAAGATCTCATCGAGCCGAGCCATGGCGAGCAAGAAGGGCGGGAATTCCCGCGGGGGTGGCGGCGCTGGACGCGAGCGCGGTGGATTCAAGGCATCGCGGCACGGCGCGGCAAAGAAAGCCCGGGCGTCTGCCGCCGGTCCGAAAGCCGATCAAAAGCGGGCGGCCGAGGAGCGCGAGCGGTCCGGTGTACGACACACGTCGCACGAGACGAGCCGGTTTCTGCGAGGTGATCGCATCGATCCTCGACGGATCGACGGCAGCGAGCGAGTCGCCGATTTGATCGACGGGACGTTCCTCGCCTACAACGCCGCCCGGTTGCGGGAGGCGTGTCAGCTCTTCACGCAAAAGATGCTCGACTCCGACGTGACAGTGGGGATGTCACTCACCGGAGCCTTGACCCCCGCAGGGTTAGGAATGGCGGCAATCATTCCGCTCATGGCAAGTGGGTTTGTCGACTGGATCGTCTCGACGGGTGCGAATCTGTATCACGACACGCACTTCGGTCTCGGCCTGGCGATGCACCGCGGGAACGCGCAGGAGTCGGACGTCGTGCTTCGCGAGGAGGGCGTCGTTCGGATCTATGACATCTTCTTTGACTACGATGTCCTGCTGTCGACGGACGCGTTTTTTCGCACCGTCGTACAAGGCAAAGAGTTCCAGCGTCCAATGTCGAGCGCCGCGTTCCACAACTTGTGCGGCAAATACGTGCGCGAGCGTGAGCGCGCGTTAGGCATCGGCGAGAAGTCGCTTCTCTCGGCGGCGTACACGGCGGGCGTCCCGATTTACACGTCGTCGCCGGGGGACTCATCGATCGGGATGAACGTCGCGGCCCTCGCCCTCGACGGCAACCGGTGCGTCATCGATCCGAATCTGGACGTGAACGAGACGGCGTCGATCGTCCTCGACGCCAAGCGCGGGGACGGCAAGAAGGGTGGACGATCGGCGGTCTTGATCTGCGGTGGCGGAAGCCCGAAGAACTTCATGCTGCAGACCGAGCCACAAATTCAGGAAGTTTTAG
>QHUV01000441.1 GCA_003222065.1 Gemmatimonadota bacterium
ATTTCCGATGGTTGGGGAAGCAGTGACCAATGTCAGCAGGATGACAATTGCGGCGCTCCTCGGGATGACAGTCGCCGCTTCTCTCGGCGCCCAGGTCGCGCCGAACAAGCGGTACTACACCATCCACACCACGCACTTCTATATCCACTTCACGAGCGCTACCGAGCCGACGGCGCGGCGCGTTGCGGTGGATGCGGAGCGGGCGTATGCGGAGCTCGCGTCGGAGCTGCATCCACCACGGGGGTCGATCGACGTCGTCATTTCCGACGACGCCGATTACTCCAATGGCTCGGCGACGCCATTCCCGACCAACCGCATCGTCGTCTATGCCAATCCGCCCGTGCAGAGCTCGTCGCTGCGCTTCACCGACGACTGGGGCGCGATGGTGATCACCCACGAGCTCACGCACATCTTTCATCTCGATCGCACGCGCGGCGTATGGCGGCTCGCACAGTTCGTCTTCGGCCGATCCCCCTATTTCTTCCCTAACGAGTACGATCCGTCCTGGCTGACGGAGGGGTTGGCCGTTTACTACGAGTCTCGATTCACCGGCGCCGGCCGCATCGAGGGCTCCGAGCATCGCATGATCGCGCGCGCGAGCGCGATCGACCACTCGTTGCCGGCTATCAGTCAGGCGAGCCTAGCGTCGCCACGCTTCCCTTTCGGTGAGGCGGCATACGCCTATGGCTCGCTCTTCGTCGACTATCTGGCGAAGACGCGCGGCCCGCAGGCCGTGCACAACTTCGTCGAGAAGGCGAGCGCCTTTCCGATTCCGTTCTTGATCGATCTCCCGGCGCGGCAGGGATTCGGCGTCACTTTTTCGCGCGCGTATCGCGAGTGGCGCGACTCGGTGTTCCGAAGCGTGAGCGCATTCAAGCCGGACGCGGCACCGATCGCCGGTTGGCGTGATCTCACCCGCGAAGGTGTGCTCGTCTCCTTTCCGCGCTGGCTCGGCGACACCGCCGTGGCGTTCACCGGTACGTCGGGACGCGACGTCTATGCGGCGTGGTCGGTCGATCTCGCCGGCCGCCGGCGGCGCATCGGGCGGCGCAATAGCGAATCGCCCCAGATCCGGCTCGCCGACGGCGGGTTGCTCTTCGCTCAGCTCGACTTCACGTCGCCCTACGAGGTGCGCTCGGATCTCTACGTGCAACGCGATGGGCATCAACAGCACCTAACGCGGGACGCGCGTCTATCGGTGCCCGATGCGCGGGCCGATGGCGAGATTATCGCCGTGCAGACCATACCTGGCGGCACGCGCCTCGCCCGCGTGTCGAGCGACGGGCGGCGCATCAGGCCGATCACGTCCGGTGGGCTCGATGAGCAGTGGAACGAGCCGCGCTGGTCGCATCGCGGCGACCGTATTGCCGCGATTCGCTGGCGACACGGCGGCCTCTCCGAGGTCGTCGTCCTCGACAGCACGGGACGCGAACAACGCGTCTTCGCCACCGGCCACAGCGTGCAGGCGACGCCGACCTGGTCGTCTGACGACGCGTCCGTCCTCTACTCCTCCGATCGCACCGGCACGGCGCAGCTGTACCTAACGAGTATCGCCGACGGCCGCGAGCTACGGCTGAGCAACGCGGCGGCGGGACTCTTCAACCCCGAAGTGCAGGCCGGCGCGCGCGCCGGCGCTGAGATCGCCCAGGCGTCGACTCCCGGGCAGTTGCCGATCGCCATCGCCGCCGTCGCCTTACGAGGGGACGGATACCACCTCGGCGTCGCGCCGTGTTGTGACGTCTTGGCGGCATCGCCGAGTATCACGCAGGGGACGTCGCCGGTGCCGCCACGTACAGTCGACTCGTCGACTGCACGGCCGTACTCGCCATGGCGACAGCTCGTACCGCGCTACTGGGTGCCGTCGTACAGCCAGGGAATGCACGTCGGCGAGCCGCGCCTCGGCGCCCAAGTGGGCTCGTACGACATCATTGGCCGCCACGCATGGTCTGCGTCGATCGCCGTGCCGACGGACAACAGTGGGATCACCGGTGGTGTCGCGTACTCGTACGCCGGCCTGGGCCTTCCCGTCCTGGATT
>QHUV01000442.1 GCA_003222065.1 Gemmatimonadota bacterium
AGAAGTGAGGCCGGCGGTGATTGCGAGCTCGACGTACTCATCGCCGACGTCGAGTACTGGCGGCGGCGGTCGCTCGTCCCCTCCAGCTGACGGGACGCGCGCAGAAGTTGCACCGAAGGGGCCAGTCCGCTGCTTGGGAGGTCCCACGGTTTTGCCGACTGCCATCCGGCGACGCGCCCTGCTTGGCGTCGCATGTGTCGTCCTCATTGTCGCCCGCCGCGTCGCCGCTCAGTCGTTAGGCACGCCGTCCCCTCCCGGCTTCCCGGAATACCTGGCGCTGCTCGGAACGCCGACCGCCAGCCTGCCGCCGCTCGCGACCTACACGTTGACCGGCATCGCGCAACGATCGCCGCAGCTGGTCGCGCGCTACGGCTACGTCGCCGACATCACGCGCCCTCTCGCGCCCTCGACGGGCGGCCACGCCGCGCGCAGTCTGGATAGCTTCGGGCTGACAGGCGTCCTCCCCGCTGGACTCGGTGCGACGATCTCGCTCACCGCTGGACTCTCGAATGAGCGATGCACCGGCTGCGCGGGAAGCCGGTTCATGGCCTCGCTCGCCAGCGACTATCGCATCCTGTCGACATCAGTCGACGCCTCGGCCGCGACGCGCCTAACGGTCGGCACGAGCGGCGAAATTGGCATCGGCCATCCGGCGGCTGGCACGACGTGGACCGCCGACGTCGGCATTCCGCTCGCTCTCGCCGTCGGTGGCGCTACAGGGACGCAGATCATCCCGTTCGTGACGCCGAGCTTCGCGCTCGTCGCCACGTCCTCGGGTGGCGGTGACATCCGAGCTGGCCGCGGCCTCATCGGTGCTGGCGTATCCCTCTTCAACGCGAAGAGCATGCTCGCCGCGAGCGCGGGCTTCCAGTACGTCTTCGTATCCAATACCGAACTGCAATTCGGTATCGCCCTCAGCCTCGGCGGCCGCTGAATGGCGGTCATCCTGGGCCCAGCTGCTCGCTTGTGGTCGCAGCAGATCGCCTATTTGGCGTGGTGCGCGCTCCTCGCTCCTGTTCGCGCACGCGCAGAGCCAGATCTAATGGAAGTCGTGCCTCTGCGCGTACTCGGCGCCGACTTCGGCTTTTAGTCCACGGAACTCCTCGCCGCGAATGTTGACCACGCCTTGCTCGACTTGGAGCGTGCCACGCACGAGCAGCAATGGCGTCGTCGAGATGAGCAACGCTTGCCGCTCGAACCGCTTCGGCGTCACGACGACGTTCACCGTCCCCGTCTCGTCTTCGAGTGTGAGGAAAACAAATCCCTTCGCCGTTCCCGGTCGCTGGCGGCAGATCACGAGCCCGGCGCCGGCGATGCGCTCGCCGTCCTTCCCCTCGGTGACGAGCTGACGCGCCGTCCGTATCCCGTTAGGCAGGAGAAGCGGCCGGAGGTGTAACATCGGGTGGCCATTGAGGGAGATACCGGTCATCCGGTAATCGGCTTCGGTCAGTTCGCCGGGGGACATCATCGGCAGCGCGGCGGACGGTGGTGCCGCGCCGGCTGCCGACCGCCGCCGCGGCGCCAATGGGCCGGCATCACCACGCAGCGCATCGAGCACCTCCCACAACGCTGCCCGCCGCTTCCGCAGATCCGGCTCGTCAGGCACGAAGCCGTCGAACGCTCCAGCCTCGGCGAGATGACGGAGCGTCCGTTGATCGAATTGCGTCCGGCGCGCGAAATCCTCGATCGACCTGAACCCTTCGGCCTTCCTCGCTTCTTCGAAGATCTCCTTCGCCTTCGGTCCCAGCCCGCGTACAGAGCGTACGCCGAGCCTAACGGCTGGAGCGGATGACACGGCCCTCTCGCGCTCGAGCGTTGCGTCCCAACGGGAGTAACCCACGTCCACCGGCAGAACCTTCACGCCGTGTCGTTTGGCGTCCTCGATCAGCGTGCCTGGCGCGTAGAATCCCATCGGCTGCGCGTTCAAGATCGCCGCCGTGAACTCCGGGGCGTAGTAATGCTTGAGAAATGCCGATGCATAGACCAGCAGCGCGAACGACGCCGCGTGCGACTCCGGAAAACCATAGTCAGCAAACGCATTGATCTGATTATAGATCCGGATCGCCGTCTCCTCGGCGATCCCGTTGGCCTTCATACCATCGATGAGCTTCGCGCAAATCGCCGCCATCCGCTCGCGGCTCCGTTTGTGCCCCATCGCGCGGCGCAGCATGTCCGCCTCGCCCGCGGAGAAGCCCGCGCACGCGATCGCCACTTGCATGCCTTGCTCCTGAAACAGCGGCACGCCTAACGTGCGTTTGAGAATTGGTTCGAGCGAGGGATGTGGATATTCCACCTTCTCTTCGCCGGCGCGCCGCCGCAGATACGGATGGACCATGTCGCCCTGGATCGGCCCTGGACGGATGATCGCCACTTCCACGACTAAATCGTAAAAGCACCGTGGCTTCAGCCGCGGCAGCGTATTCATTTGCGCGCGACTCTCCACCTGGAAGACACCGATGGTATCGGCGGCACAGAGGTCGTCGTACACCGCCTGATCGTCCATGTCGAGTTGCGCGAGATCCACGGTGATGCCGCGAGTCTGACGCACATACAGGAGGCAATCCTGGATCAGCGTCAGCATTCCGAGTCCGAGCAGGTCGATCTTCACCAGGCCTACGGGATCGAGATCGTCTTTCTCCCACTGAATCACCGTCCGGTCTGGCATCGATGCCGGCTCGATCGGCACCACCGTCGACAAGGGTTCGGCCGTCAGGACGAACCCTCCGACATGGATCGAGCGGTGGCGCGGAACCTGGTGCAGCCCATCGACGATCTCGGCGAGCGCGCGGACGCGCTTGTCCGACGGATCGAGTCCCGCGTGGACGAGTGGCGACCGCCGATCCTCCGCCGAGGTCGTGAGCGCCGTCGTTGGATTGCGCCGCTCGTTATGCGTTTCCTTCGCGTACGGGTCCATGTACTCCGGCCGCGGCGCCTCTTCGGTTGTTGCGTTTGTCCGTGTGTGTCCGCGTTTGTCCGCGTTATCCCACTTGCGATTCTGCTGCACCGTATCGTGTCCGGTTTCGCTGCCGTACGGCTCGTATCCCGCGTTAGGCCGCGGCCGATCCGCGGCGGTCAGCCGCTTTTTCCCCTTCGGCGCCACTTTCGACGCTTCGTCGCTGCGCGCCACGCTCCGCGCTTCACGCTCAACGCTCAACGCCATCGTCGTGGCCGTCGTGCCGGGAATCATCTGCTGCCCGAATGCGCGGGCGATCACTTCCTCCGCCGTCTCCTCCCGTTCTTCCCCGTCGCTGCCTAACGACTTACCACGCAGCGCCTCGGCCGTAGCCCGCGCGGAAAACCGGTCGCTGAGCGTCGCCAGCCGGTCCGCTTGCTCGACCGAGAAGCCGAGGACGCGTGCCGCGTCCCGCACGGCCGAGCGGCCTCGATACGTGATCTGCTCACACACCATCGCCGCGTGCTCACGCCCGTACTTCTCATAGACGTATTGGATTACCCGCTCCCGCTCCCGGTGTGCGAAATCGATGTCGATGTCCGGTGCCTCGTGGCGCTCCTCGCTCAAGAATCGCTCGAAGAGCAGTCCGAGCCGGATCGGATCGACCGCGGTGATGCCGAGGCAGTAGCACACCGCGGAGTTGGCAGCCGAGCCGCGCCCCTGGCAGAGTATCCCTTCGCGCCGCGCGAAGCGCACGATGTCCCAGACGATCAGGAAGTACCCCGCGAGCCCGAGCCGGCGAATCATCTCGAGCTCATGCTCGATTTGCCGGCGATGGGCCTCCGTCGGGAAAACTGCATCGGGACTGCTCGAACCCCAGCGCTCCTGCGCTCCTTGAATTACCAATCGCTCGAGATACTCATCGGCGGTCACCCCCGGCGGTAATAGAAAGGCTGGAAGCGTTGGGTCGAGTTGCTCCATACGAAACGCGCATCGCTCGGCGATGCCCAGCGTTGCGGCGATCCCTTCCGGTGCATG
>QHUV01000443.1 GCA_003222065.1 Gemmatimonadota bacterium
GCGGTTGCCCGGCAGTTCTCGGTGCCGGTCGTCGAGATCGATACAGAGGAGCTCAGCGATCCGCGTTATGCCGCCAACCCCACCAATCGCTGCTATTTCTGCAAGAGCGAGCTGTGGTCGCGGTTGGCGCCGCTGGCCACGCAACGGGGGCTCGCTTGCGTCGTCGATGGGACAAACGCCGACGATCGCGTCGACTATCGTCCGGGGGCTCGCGCCGCCGCCGAGTGGGGCGTGCTGTCGCCGCTCGCCGCGTTAGGCTTCACGAAGAGCGACATTCGCGAATTGTCGAAGGCACGAGGGATTCCGACGTGGCGCCAGCCGTCGGCGCCCTGTCTGTCATCGCGAATCCCCTACGGGACGGCGGTGACGCCGGACCGTCTGCGTCGGATCGAGGCAGCGGAGGCGGCGTTGCGGGCGCTGGGCGTCGACGGTGATCTGCGCGTGCGCTTTCACGGTGAGCTCGCCCGTGTCGAGCTCGCACCTAACGAGATCGGCCGCTGGCTCGAGCCGAAACTGGCCGAGCTTCTCCGGCGTGCCGTGCTCGACGCCGGCTTCGCACGCGTCGCCATCGACCTGCGCGGCTTTCGCTCGGGATCGCTCAACGTGCTCGGCGGCGTCGTTCGCGAGGCGGCGGAGGCCAGCGCGCCTAACGAGGAAACGGCGCCAGGGGCGCCCGCCGCGTGACGCGCTCCCGGGACGAGCTAGAAGGCGCCCTGCGCGCCCTGGGCTTGCGCTGCTCGATCGAGGCCTATGATGCGCTGGCTGTGGTCGTCCCCGACCTTGGTGAGCGACTTTTTGCGGACGACGACGTGAGACGCCGCGCCATCGATCTCGCCCGCAGATATGGCTTCTCCCACCTGGCAGTCGAGGTGCGGGAGTCAGTGAGCGACCCGTCACCGCGTGCGACTCTTCCTGGCGATTAATTTCGCGCCGGAAGTCCGTCGCGCCGTCGCCGACGCGGCGGCGCCATTGCGCGCCATGGCGCCCGAGCTCTCCTGGATTCGCGAGCCCCAGCTTCACCTCACGGTGAAGTTCCTGGGCGAGCAGCCGGACGACATGGCGCCCCGGATCGCCGACGCGATGCGCGGCGTGGGTGCGCGAAATCGCGTCGTCGACGCGCAGATCGGCGGCATCGGCGCGTTCCCGAACTTTCGACGCCCGCGCGTCGTATGGATTGGCGTGACCCCGGAACCGAAGTTGGAGCTCTTGCATCATGACGTCGAGTCGGCGTGCGAATCGCTCGGCCTTCCACTGGATGGCAAGCCGTTCCGGCCGCATCTGACTCTGGCTCGCGTCAAGCCGCGGGCCGCCAATTCAGAAACCTTGCGCAGTCTCGCGCGCGAGGCGAAGCAGGTTTCCTTTGTAGAGGAAGTCCTCATCGACGCGATCGATCTCATGCAGAGTGAGTTGACCACCGTCGGCGCGCGTTACCGGTTGATCACCTCTGCGCCACTCCGGGAGTAGTTATGCGAATGGGATGTCTGTCCCGAATTGGCTGCTTCGTCGTGATCTTGATCCTCGCGATCGCTGCTTGGCTGACGCGAGGCATCTGGGTCCATCGCATTACCAGTCTTTCGTCGAGTGCGGCGACGGCCGGTCCGGTGTGGGAGCCGCTGACCGTACAGGGCGCTGAGAGAACACGCCAGATGCTGGCGCGGTTGAGCCAGCCGGCGGGCCCTGTGTTCGGCAACTTATCCGGCGGCGACGTGGCGTCGTACGTCTATCAATCACTCGCGAAACAATTGCCGCCGTCCGCCGATAGCATCCAGGCAGCCGTGATCGGCGATCGCCTCTACATTCGCGCCTCTGTGAAGCTGCAGGATCTCGGTGGCACGGCGGTGCTGGGCCCACTCGCGGGAATGCTGGGCGACCGTGAGCAGATGCAATTCGGCGGAACCTTCCACGTCATTCGCCCGCAGCTCGCCGAGTATGAGGTGAAGGACATCAAGGTCCGCGATCTGAGCCTTCCGTCGTCAATGATTCCTCGTGTGCTCCGGCAGACCGAACGCGGCTCGCGTCCCGACGGACTTTCGGAGGATGGGCTGCCGATCGTCGTCCCGCGTTATCTGGGCGACGTGCGCCTCGCCAATGGCCGCGTGACCCTCTACAAGACTGCTCCAAAGTGACTGCTCTCTGCGCGGGTGCGTTGCGCGCCCCTTCCCGCCGCCTAGCTTTCCGCGACAGGATGCGATCGCCATTAGGTGCTATGCCGTTCCGGTTCGACGCCGTTCGAGGAATACCCTCGTGAGGCGCATTCTGATTGTCGACGATGAGCAGGGCATTCGTGCCGCGCTCGGGCAGCTGCTCGAGTTCGAGGGCTACGAGGTGCACGCGGTGGCCAACGCCGTCGACGGGATCGGCGAGTACGAGAAGTGGAAGCCGCATCTCGTGTTTCTCGACGTGAAGATGGCCGGCATCGACGGCCTCGAGGCGTTGCGTCGCATCAAGGAACACGATCCCGGCGCGATCGTCGTCATGATCAGCGGGCACGCGACGATCCAAACGGCTGTCGAAGCGACCCAACTTGGCGCATACGACATTCTCGAGAAGCCGCTCGATACCGACCGCATTCTCGTCACGCTGCGGAACGCGCTTCAGCACCTCGATCTGCACGAAGAGAATGCGCGGTTGCGCGAGACGATCGAGTCGCGCTACGAGATCGTTGGTCGGTCGTACGCGGTGCGGGCCGTCATCGACAAGATCGAGCGCGTCGCCAAATCTCCGGCGCGTGTGTTGATCTCGGGCGAGAATGGAACCGGGAAGGAGCTCGTCGCCCGCGCGATCCATCGGCAGTCGCAGCGCGCCGATGGCCCGTTCATCGAGGTGAACTGCGCGGCGATTCCGAGCGAGTTGATCGAAAGCGAGTTGTTCGGCCATATGAAGGGCTCGTTCACCGGGGCGGTGCAGGACCGGGCCGGCAAGTTCGAGCAGGCTGACGGCGGTACGATTTTCCTGGACGAGGTCGGGGACATGAGCCTGGCCGCGCAGGCGAAGGTGTTGCGCGTGCTCCAGGATGGCGTAGTGACGCGAATCGGCGGCTCGAAACCGACTCAGGTCGACGTGCGCGTGCTCGCGGCGACGAACAAGCGGCTGGAGGAAGAGATCGCCGAAGGGCGATTCCGCGAGGATCTATTCTACCGGCTCAACGTCGTTCCGATTCATGTCCCGCCGCTGCGCGAGCGGCGGGAAGACATTCCGCTTCTTGTCGTGCATTTTCACAGTCAGCTGACCGAGCGCGAGGGAGTGGCGCCGCGCACGGTCGCCAACGAGGCGGTGGAGCGTCTCCAGCAGCTCGACTGGCCGGGCAATGTGCGCGAGCTCCGCAACACGATTGAGCGTTTGCTGATCCTGGCGGCTGGTCCACGGATCAGCGGCGACGACGTGGTGCGTCTCGTCGGGCAGCGCGATCCTGAGCAGGCGGGACTGGGCTCGCTTCTCGAGTGCAAGACATTCGAGGAGTTCAAGCACGCCGCCGAGCGCGCGTTTCTCCTCGCCAAGCTCCGCGCGTTCGACTGGAACGTCTCCGAGACCGCCCGGGCTCTGGATATGCCCCGCTCCAATCTCTATAAGAAGATCGAGCGCTATCGGCTGACGCGGGAAACGGCGGCATGACGGCGTTTGGAGGAGCCTAACGATGGCGGAGCACGATTGGGCGAAGGAGATGAAGAAGATCGACCGGCAGCTCGAGTCGATCTCCGACGAGGCGCTATTTCCGACCAAGACGGGACCCACGAAGGGGGCGAAGGGCGCCCCGACCAAAGCAGAGAATCGCGAGAAGCAGCGAACGACGAGTACATTCGGTGTGTTCCTGCGACTGCTGCTGTCCGTCGGGCTCGGCGTCGGCATTTACTTCTGGCCGTACGACGCGCGATGTGGTTTTGGTCTCGCCGGCTATCTCGCCGCCGTCGGCGTCGTCACGGCGAGTGGAATCTGGAGCGCCGTATGGACCTGGCGCCATCGCTCGGCCCGTGGCCATACCTTGTCGCTGCTGCTGATTCTGTGGGGTGCGACCCTCGGCGCGATGGAGGTGCTTCCTCGAATCGGCTACGCCAAGACGGACGCGTTGCATCCTGCGACGTGGACGTGCAAATGAGAGCTTGTCATTCTGAACGAAGCGAAGGATCTGCACGCTGACGCGTGCAGAATCTTATTTGGAGTCGCGCGCGCGTTGCGCGCGCTCCTGCCCCTCTCGCCAAGAGGAGGGGGAGCGTGCGCGAGCAGCGCACGCGACTTCAATAAACGGATCTGCGAGCGCCAGCGAGCAGATCCTTCGGTCGCTATGCTCCCTCAGGATGACAAAGGCAGAGTATGACTGACTTCAAGAA
>QHUV01000444.1 GCA_003222065.1 Gemmatimonadota bacterium
CATGGGTTGCGTCGTCAACGGGCCGGGTGAGTCGAAGCACGCCAATATCGGCATATCGCTCCCTGGAACGTTCGAGGAGCCAAAAGCTCCCGTTTATGTCGACGGCAAGCTGCTCACGACGCTCCGCGGTGAGCGCATCGTCGGCGAATTTCTCACCATTCTCGAGCAGTACGTCCGAACGCGGTATCCGGCGGCGCCGCCGGCGTTACAGGCGCGCTGACGTTGCTTAACGACGTACCGACGGAGACGCTCCGCTATCGGCGGTTTGGCTGCTCTCCGCCAACTCCTCGAGCGATTCCACGACGCGACGCAGCTCCTCCATGATCGCCGCCGTGAAGCCGAGCTCGCGTAGCCGTTCGTAGACGCGCCGATACCATCGCACGGTGCCGTCACGGCCAGCGTTGAAGCGGCCCCAGACCGTCATCGGGTCGATAGTGCGCTGCAGATCGGCCACGATCGTGCCGGCGTTATGCAGCTTGTCCGCCGCGCACACCCAGCGCGCCGCCTCACTCGCGCCAATCAAACGCTCGAGGTAGTCATCTTTGCGCTCATCGCTCGACAGATCCGTGCCGCCATCGTCGACTGTCCGGTGTGTAACCGCGAGCACGGTGTCGAGGACCGTCATCCCGAACTTGTCGCCAATACGCTGCTCCAGCATGGCGCGCGTGTAGTTCTCGCGGACACAGTCCTCGATCACGTCGTGAAGAATCCCGGCGATGACGATATCTTCGTCGCGGCCATAGCGCGTGAGGATGATCGCGACGTTCGCCGGATGTGTCAGATACGGCAGCCGCGTCCCCTTCCGCACCTGGCGATCGTGATGCTTGGCAGCGAAGGCGAGGGCGTGGTTGATTCGATCCGAGTAGCCGTTGATCGTCATCACCAGAGTAAGTTAGCGCCGCTATCGCGCGCGGCCACCCACGAGTGCTTCCATCTCGGCGGTCCGTGGCGGCCGGGCTCCCGCGCCGATCTCCTCCATGGCAAGCGCTGCCGGCTCGACGTCATCCCACAACACGACCCCCAATGGATTGCCGCCGGCAAGACGAATCGCTTGAATCGCGTTCTTGAGATCAGAGTGCCGTGTGAAGCCCAGGCGTGCGCAGTAAATCACGTCGTGCTTTGGCAGCACGCCTGGAAGCCCGCTCGATGTGAACTGCATCGACGCCACAATGATTACAGTATCGTAATGGCGCGCCATTCGCGCGGCGTCGCGACGTAAGAGATCAGAAATTTGGTGAGCATCGGGCGGTGACCCGCCGACGCCACTCGGTACGACGTCGATGACGCGATCGCGCCCGATCGTGGCGTGCTGTGTTGCCTCTGGCCAGCCCACGCGGCCCTGAATGATGTCATGAAGGCCCGGTCGCGCATCCAGGCGCAATGCCGATGAGACCGGCGAAGCCTGGCCGTCGGTGTCGACGATGATGACGTTGCGCGCCTCGTCCGCCGCGACGGCGCCCAGGTTGGCCGCAATGATCGCCGCGATGAGCGAGCTTTCGCCGGAAACGGTGAGCATCAGCAATGACGAGGCCGGCGGCGCGACAAACAACCATGCTAACTGATGTGCGTCGTTCGCCGGATCGATGTGCGGCGGCGCAACTCTGTCCGCCATTCTGCGGCCGCGCTCTGGCGACGGCGGGCGCGGCCGGATCACCGAGATGACTCGGGTTCCAGCGATCCGCTCCGCTTCGCGCGCGTCCGCGATGCGTGGTCGTCTCAGTTCCTGAACGAGCGCGGCACCGAAGCCGAGGACCATCCCAAACACGATTGCTGATGCGAGCATCGCATACGGCGGCGCATTCAGTGGGTTCGCTAAAGCACGTGCGCGCTCAGCTCGGCGATCGAGTTCCTCGACGCGTCTTCGCGCCGCCTCGAGCTCCGCCGTCGCCGCGGCAAGCGACGCGTTGGCGGAATCCCGGGCAACGATCCGCCGCAAGGTGTCCGCTTGCGCAAGCTCGCTCGCCGATGGTCGTGTTGGCGCCGCGAGGACGGCGATGTCCTCGCGCAACGTGTCCCGGCGCGACGTGCCGATCGCTTGCAATGCGCGGCCAATTTCGGTTGCGCGAGCAGTGAGGGCGACGAATACGGGGTCGGCGCCGCCGGACGTGGCGGAGGCGTCGCGCTCACGCTCGATGTCAGTGAGCGAATCGAGGAGCGTCTTGACGCCCGCGTGTCCCGCGAGCTCTGGGGACTCGGCGAGCGCGCGATAGGATGCTGCAAGTGGCGCCGTCTCGGTGCGAGTGAGAAGAGCATCCAGTTCCGTTAGGCGCCGGTTGAGCGAGTCTCGTCGCGCCGTGACTACCGGATCGAGCGTGCCGACTTCAGCCTGCGACAGCATCGCCGATTTGATCCGTGCCGCGGTAACCGCCGAATCCGTAGCCGCGACGCGGGCTTGGCTAACGGCTACAGAGTACGCGAGCGCCGCCGTGTCTGGTCGCTCGCCAGGCTTGGGCGCGATCGCCTGTGCCGCGCGCTGGGCCTGCTGTGGGACGACGACCAACGCCACGAGGGCAGTGACGAAGGTGCCGACGCTCACCGCGCCAATGAAGATTGGCCGATGCATAGCGTTCCGAGCACGAGCCGCCAGGTACGTCGCGCGCGGAACGATCAGTCGGTATTCGGTGGTGAGCGACATGGCGGCGGATCTCTTCGCAGGAAGCGTACACTTGCTCGGCGCGGATGCGCCACAAATAAGAGAAGCGGGAGCGCGACGCTCCCGCTCCTTCAACGCTGACGACGCTCCTACTGAACCGTGATCGTACCCTTCATACCCATCGCTAAGTGGGGCGTACAGTGATACTCGTACTTCCCGGGTGGCATGTTGCCGAACGAAATCGTGTAGGTCTCGTTCGGGTTCATCATCATGGGGCTGGAGAGCTCGGAGACCTGTTGCTGCATGTTCGCCGACAACTGTGCCTTCGCGTTCGCCGGGATCTGCGCCGGATCGAATGCCACGTTGTGCGCTCCGCCAGAGACCATGATGAACTTCACGCCGTCGCCGGTTTTGATCGTCACGTCGGCCGGATCGAAGCGGAAATTGCCCTGTGCATCTTGCAGCATTTTCACTTCGACGGTTTGGCCTGTGATCGGCGAGGCGGCTTCAGGAGGTGTGGCCTGTGACTCACTAGCCGATGCTACGGGGATCGGGGTCGTGGCCGTGGCCGCCGAGTCTGTGGTGTCCTTTTTCTCACCGCCGCAAGCGGCGGCGGTCGCGGCAATTACCAAGATCGCGAGTTTGTGGAGCCTCATTTACTCGAGAACCTCCCTCGATGTAGCAGGTGTCAGCCTACGGCGAGCTCGGGAGTTCGTCGCGGGTTGTGAAAGTATTCACAAACTCAGCGGCCCGCAACGCATTTGCCCTGCGCCTCGGTTACTCCGCTCTATCTTTTCAGGCCGATCAATTTCCACGGGTACCTCATGATCGCGATTCCCGCGCTCCATCTGCAGACCGGTGTCGGCGGACACCGAACCGGTACAATTGGCGCACCCGTACGGGGCGCGGAGAGTGCTCATTTCGCCCGCAGCCTTGCCGACCTTGGGTTCTGTCGACTGCATCTCGTTGACTCCGATGCCGCCTCTGGAGCGGGCTCGAACGTTTCGGCCGTCGAGGGCATCGTTCGAGATACGCATGTGCGAGTGCAAGTCGGAGAGGTGAGCACGATTACCGATATCGAGCACCTAATTCGCGCCGGCGTCGACCAGGTCATCGTTGGGTCGCGGGCGATCGAAGAGCCTGAGTGGCTCGCCGACGTCGCCGAGCTCTACCCCGGCGCGATCACCGTTGCGACGGACGTGCGCGACCGCCGCGTCGTTAGGCGAGGATGGGTGCGAACGCTCCCGGTTGACATCCTGGACCTGGTTGACGAGCTGAATCAGCTGTCGCTTGGCGGGCTCCTCGTGACGATGCCACAGCGCGACGGCCCAATGCCCCAGAGCGAGCTCGCACTCCTCGAGGACGCCGCCGAACACGCTCAATACTCCGTGTCCGTGGTAGGTGGAGGGAGCTCGATACAGGACCTTCGCGCGCTTGAGCATCGCGGAATCACTGGCGTCGTCATCGACGCGCGCAGGATCTTCGGCGGCGACATCGATGCCCGCGTCATCGCGCAGGAATTTGGCGCCTGAGCGAGAGATATCCGATGCCAACGTCCGCGGAGAAAGGAGCAGACTACGCGCTCCTCCTCGAGGCCGCACAGGAGGTCGCACGTCGAACGGGCGGCATTGCCTTGCGCCATTTTCGATCGGCGCTGAAGGTCGAGTCCAAGACTGATGGGTCGCCGGTGACTGTCGCCGATCGTAAGGCGGAGCAAGCTGCTCGCGAGTGGATCGTGCGCCGCTTTCCCGACGACGGTGTTCTTGGAGAGGAATTCGGCGCCGAACGGCCGGCGGCGAAGCGACGCTGGCTCATCGATCCGATCGACGGTACCAAGACATTCGTGCGCGGAGTGCCACTCTGGGGAACCTTGATCGCCGTTTGCGAAGATGACGCCGTTCTCGCCGGCGCCGC
>QHUV01000445.1 GCA_003222065.1 Gemmatimonadota bacterium
CCGCGGCGCACCAGGCGGGGGCATGCGAGTACCTGCTCAAGCCAATGGAGCTAGACGAGCTTGGCCGCGCCGTAGACCGCGCGCTCCGCAAGCGCGAGCTGCTCATGGATCAACGGCGCATCGAGCAAATGATTCGCGACGAGGTTGGCCAGCGCACGGCGGAGCTCGAGCGCGAGAAAGCGACGTTGCGCGAGATGTCGGTCGGCGTCGTGGAGTCACTCGTCACGGCGATGGAGGCCAAGGAACCGTACTACCGCGGCCAGTCCAGTCGCGTCGCAGACTTGGCGGCGGCGATCGCGACCGAGCTGGGACTTCCGGCCCACACCGTTGAGCAAGTCCGCCTGGCCGGGCGCTTGCGCGATGTGGGCCGCATCGGCGTTCGCGAGGCGGTCCTCAACAAGGCGGGCACGCTCACCGACAAGGAGCTGGAGCACATCCGTGAGCATTTGCTCATCGGCGTCGAGATCCTGGCGCCGCTCGAGCATCTCGGTCCGGTCATCACCTTCGTCCAGGATCACCATGAGCGCTGGGACGGCGCCGGCTATCCGCGTGGCCTCAAGGGCGCCGAGATCTCCATCGGCGGCCGGATCCTCGCCGCGGCCGACGCCTTCAATGCGCTGACATCGCTGCGGCCACACCGTGAGCCGATGACGCCAGAGCGTGCCGCCGTGTTCATGGAAGCGCTCGCCGGCACCCTGCTCGACCCTGAGGTCTATCAGGCGCTGCGACGCTTCCTCGCACACGTCTCATCCTGAGCACGATCGAGCGACTCGCGTTAGGCTGATGCACGCGATTCTTTCGTTTGCGCTTCACGCTCTACGCCCTGCGCTCCACGCATCCCCCTCGCTCCGTCGTCCTGTCCGCTATACATTCCCCGCGTGTCCAGAGCGAATGGTGGCGGCGTGACGACGTCCGAGCGCCTGAAAGCCAGCCCGAACGTCGATCCTGGAATTCGCGAGCTGATCGCGGTTCGTGAAATCGTCCACGCATTTCTCACCGCTGATCGGCCCGAAGACGTCTTTCAGTTCGCCCTCGATCGCGTGAGTCCGCTCGTCGGAGCATCGTTCGCCTGTGTGTATCTCATCGACGGCGCATCCGAGTTGATGCGGCTGGGTGCGGTGCACAATTGGCCCGCTCAGTTTTCCCCGTTTCTGGGCGAGATGCGCGTCCGGCTCGGCTTCGGTCCGAGTGGTGAGGCGGCCGCCGAACGGCGCGCCATCGAAGTCATGGACGTCTTCGCTGATCCAGCCCTCGAGGACTGGCAGGAAGTCGCAGCCGAGCTCGGGTTCCGATCGTTGGTGGCGCTGCCGCTACAAACGGGCCAGGCCGTACTCGGCGCCGTCACGTTTTACTTCGCCGATTCGCACGCCATCACCACCGACACGCGCAGTCTGCTGCGCATGGTGGCCGACCAGATGGCGGCGACGGCGGAAAAGGCACGTCTCATCGAGGAATTACGCCGCGCCAATGCCGCGCTCGTAGAGTCGAACTCCGAGCTCGAGCGGCAATACGTGGCGCTATTGGAGGCACGGCGCATCAAGGACGAGTTTCTCTCGAACATCTCCCACGAGCTGCGTACGCCGCTCACGGCCGTGATCGGCTACATCTCGCTCATGCAAGAGGGGCTCGCCGGCCCGATCACCGATGAGCAGCAAAAGACGCTTGGTCAGGTCAAGACGGCGAGCGAGCAGCTGCTTGGTCTTATCGGCGATCTGCTCGAGCTCACGACGCTCAAGCGAGGAGGACTCGAGGTCGTGGTCAGCGGGTTCGACCCGCGCGAGCCGCTGCA
Source organism: Gemmatimonadota bacterium (assembly GCA_003222065.1). Classification (GTDB taxonomy): domain Bacteria; phylum Gemmatimonadota; class Gemmatimonadetes; order Gemmatimonadales; family Gemmatimonadaceae; genus AG2. Next base: position 1,790 of record QHUV01000445.1, read on the forward strand.
GATCGCGATCGCGAACACGAGCGGCCGGCCCGAGGCGGTCGCGTTGAAGGTCATCGAACCGCGTCGCGAGGGCCGGGCGGACGGGGACCACCTGCCGCCGCCGCGCGTCATGTGGAGCGACAAGAAAAAGATCGCGAAGATTCTCGCCAGTCTCCTGAGCAACGCGTACAAGTTCACGCACGCGGGCGAGGTGCGCGTAGAGCTCGAGGTGCTGGAGGATCGAATCATCTACAGCGTGCAGGACACGGGCATCGGCATTCCGCCGGAAGCGCAGCGCTTCGTCTTCGATGAGTTCCGGCAGGTGGATGGCTCAATGACGCGCCGGTACGGGGGGTCTGGCCTGGGACTCGCGTTGGCACGCCGGCTGGCGAGATTGCTCGGGGGCGACATCGTGCTCGTCTCGACGCCGAGCGTCGGCTCGACCTTTCGCGTCGAGATTCCACTCGCTTACGAGCCCAACGAGGAAGGAACGTCCGAGCGGCACTGAAGTCCGATTATAACTTACTAAATGCAACCGTCTCCACGAACGCTCCAGGAATACGTCACGACGCTCGCGCCGAACGAGGTGCTGGCCCAGGCGAAGGGCTTCTTCGCTCGCCGGACACCCCTCTACCGCCTAACGCCGGCCGGTGCCCCAAGCATCACGTTGCGCGTCGAGATGCCGGAAGTGTGGGACACGGTCCGTATCGTCGTCTCGGCGCGCGAGCCGCTCCTTACCGTCAAGGTGCGCGCCCTCGAGGCGCTCTTTCCCGAAGCCGAGCTGCATAGCGATTTCGTGCTCAAGTTTCGCGGCTGGGAGATCCTCGACGAAGCATCGCCCCTTAGCGAACTCGGCATCGGCACTGGCGCGATTCTGCTCCTCACGCATCGTCGCCGACAGCCTGTCCGCTGACCACGCGACGACCAGCGCGAGACGTTCGTTAGGCACGCGAAGATGGCGGTAGCGTTCGTCTCCAACGCCGATTGCGGCCGCCACGACACGGGTTGGGGGCATCCGGAGCACGTCGGCCGGCTGCGCGCCATTCCACGGGCGCTCCGCGAGCACCCCGACCTCTTTCACGCGTTGAAGCACGTCGAGGGACGTCACGCCACGGTCGAGGAGCTATCGCTCGCGCATGATGCGCGATACATCGACGCCGTGCGCTCCCTCGTCGACGCGGGAGGGGGCAGGCTCGACACCGATACCGTGACCAGCCCCGGCTCCTGGGACGCCGCCACTGCCGCAGCCGGGTGCGTGCTCGATGCCGTCGACATGGCAATGGACGGGCGCGCATCGCGGAGCTTTTGCGCGACTCGTCCGCCAGGGCATCACGCGCTTTCCGCGAGGGCGATGGGCTTTTGCATCTTCGGCAACGTTGCCATTGCCGCGCGCTACGCCCGAGCGCGACACGGCGTCGACCGGGTGCTGATCGTGGATTGGGACGTACATCACGGTAACGGCACGCAGGCACTGGTGGAGAACGAATCGGACATCCGCTTCGTGTCGATGCATCAGTGGCCCTGGTACCCCGGCACGGGCGCCGCCGAGGACCGCGGGCCCCACGGCACGATCTGGAACGTGCCGATGGCTCCCGGCCTCCCAGCGGAGCGCTACGTGTGCGCGTTTCTACAGGCCGTGGATACAGCCACCAGCAATTGGGCGCCCGATCTCGTCCTTGTTTCCGCGGGATTCGATTCGCTCGCCGGTGACCCGTTAGGCGGCTTCACCCTCGAGATGCCGGACATCGATAGACTAACGCGGGAAATAGCGTCCCGCGCCCAGAGCTGGTGTTCGGGTCGGTTGGTGGCCGTCCTCGAAGGCGGGTATGTGCCAGAGCGGCTCGGAGAGGCCTCTGTCGTGATGATGGAAGGGCTGGGGGCTAGGGATCAGGGCCCTGGAAGTGCTTGATTTCCTCGGCGCGACGTTGGCGCGGGGTGGTCGTCATATAGCATTGACCCCTGCGGCCTATGGGCCGCCGGGAAATACTCGACAACGGCGACGGCAGGTTGGATGCCTAACGCTCTTCGACTGTACGCGATAACTGACGTGGAGCATCACGCGCAGTCCAAGCCGCTCGACGGTACGGAGCTGCTTCACTTCCGCGACCTGGCCGCGGTCGTGTCACCGGCGGACTACTCGACGGCGTCTCCGAGCGGCGAGGTGATCGAGGAGTACCGGCGGATCGTCGACGATGTATTCGGCAAGGCCCCCGTATTGCCTGCTCCCGTCGGCACCGTGTTTCGGTCACGCGAGACTCTCACTCGCTGGCTCGAGTTGCACTATGTCGCGCTCAGTGAGGCGCTTGCGTTCATCGAGGATCGCGCCGTGGCGCGCGTCCATGTCGCGCGCGAAGAGGGCAGGGCCGTCGATCGCGAGACGGGTTCGGACGTTGCCGCCGCGGCGGCTGAGTCCCTTCGTTCGCTGCGCCGTCACGCGGTAGTCGCCGTTCCGTTGAAGTCGGAGCAGCTGACCGGTATTGTGCACAGCTCCGCCTTTCTCATCGACAAAGAGCTCTGGGACGAGTTCGTGGCCGCGGTCGACGATCAACGAAAGCGTAATCCCCGCCTCACTCTCGAGTTGACTGGCCCATGGCCGCCGTTCGACTTCGTGCGCATGCAGTTCGGGAGCTGACGTGAAGCCGGTGAAGTCGCGCGACGCGTAGTGATCAAGGTCTTGCATGCGCACCTCGGCAAGGATCCGGAGATCGCCGAGCGATTTCAGCGCGAGGCGGAGGCAGCGGCGCAGCTCTGCCACCCGCACATCTGTCCGATTCTCGACTATGGCGAGATCGACGGGATTGTTTATACGGTGATGCCGTACTTCGATGGCGGCTCGCTTGCGGAAAAGGTCCAGAAGCAGGGAAGCGTCGACGCGCTGCTCGTCGCTGCGGCGGCGGCGCAGGTCGCATGCGGACTCGATTACGCCCATCGCCGCGGCATCGTGCATCGCGATGTGAAGCCGGACAACGTTCTCTTCGACGAGGACGGTAACGCCATCATCACCGATTTCGGGATCGCCACGGCGCGCTTCCACGGCCGGCTCACGGCGAGTGGCCGCGCCATGGGGACGCCGCACTATATGTCTCCCGAGCAGGCGATGGGGAAGCTCATCGACGGACGCAGCGATGTATACGCGATGGGCATCATGCTCTATGAATCACTGGCCGGGTATCCTCCCTTCGATGGCGCCGATTCGTTCTCGGTCGGCTACAAGCAGGTACATGAGAAGCCGGTCGCGCTCAACGAAGCGAACAAGCGCGTTCCCGCCGCGCTATCGGCCGTCGTTATGCACTGCCTCGAGAAGAATCCCGCGGACCGGTACGCGCGCGCCTTCGAGCTCGCCGACGCATTGGTCGCATTCCTCGCCTCGGCGCCTAACGCGCGTGAGCATCACCGGCTGGCGAGAGTCGCGAGGCTCGCCAAAGGCGCTTAACTGACAAACGCGCTATTATTGGCCGCATGAAGATCACGCACGACGTCCACACCGTTCACACCAAGCATCCATTCGTCATCGCCCGCGGTGGCGCGAGCGAGTGGAAGTTGGTTCGCGTGCGAATCGTCGATCGCGACGGGGTGGAAGGGTGGGGCGAGGCGGCGCCCAATCGGTTCTACGGCGAGACGACGGACAGCGCGATCGCCGCGCTCGAGAAGTTGGGGCCTGTCGCCGAGCGAGTACTCTCGCACGATGCGTTCGCGCTCGAAGATCTCGAGACCGAGATGAACACCGCGCTCCGGCTCAACGGGTCGATGAAGTCGGCGATCAGCGCGGCGGCGCATGATCTCGTCGGCAAGCGACTGGACATCCCTGTGTATCGGCTCTGGGGTCTCGACCCAGGCAAAGCACCGCTCTCCAGCTTCACGATCGGGATTCCACAGACCGAGAAGGAGCTCGTGCAGCGGGTCGACGAGGCGCTCGAGTATCCGGTTCTCAAGATCAAGCTCGGGAGTGACCGCGACGAAGAGATCATCCGCGCCGTACGTCGTGCCGCACCAACGAAGATTCTTCGCGTCGACGCAAACGCTGCGTGGACCGCGAAGCGCGCGCTCCGCATGATCGATCTGCTCGTCGAGCATGGCGTGGAGTTCGTGGAGCAGCCACTGCCGGCGCACGACCTCGAGGGCCTGCGCTTCGTGCGTGAGCGGTCGTCCCTTCCCATCATTGCCGACGAATCGTGCGTCGTCGCGACCGATGTCGCGAAGCTCGCCGGCGTCGTCGACGGCATCAACATCAAGCTCTCCAAGTGCGGTGGTCTGCGCGAGGCGCTACGCATGATCGCGACGGCGCGCGCTCTGGGTATGACCGTGATGGCGGGATGCATGATCGAATCCAGCCTGGGGATCAGCAGCGCTGCACATTTTTCGCCCCTTCTCGACCACGCCGACTTTGACGGCGCCGCGCTACTCGCCGATGACCCATACACTGCCGCTCTTTCGGACATTCACGTACGCGGTGGAAGACCGACGCGAGCCTCTCGACGCCGGGACGAGAGTGCTCGTTCCCTTTCGCAACAGGAAAGAAATCGGGATCGTCGTCGGTGCGGGGACTGAGCGCGAAGGCATCACGCCGAAGCCGGTCGCGGCGGTCCCGGACGACGCGCCGGTGCTCGATCCGCCAATGCTCGCTCTGTGCCGGTGGATCGCACAGTACTACGTCGTGCCCCTCGGCGTCGCTCTCAAATGCGCGTTGCCGGCGGCGTTGAGCGGCGCGGACGATCCCGTGCCCGCGCAGAAGAAGCGGCGCGTGGCGCGCATCGTCCGCGAGCTTCCCTCGCTCCTGCACCGCGACAACGTCTTCGCGCGCGCGCCGCAGCAACGGGCGCTCTTCGAGCTGATTGAATCGTTAGGCGGCCGCGTCGCCGTCGAGCATCTCGTCGAGCGATTGACCTTCTCGCCGTCGGTGCTCAAGGGGCTGGTCGCGCGCGGCATGGTCGCGATCGAGCAGGACATCGTCCAACGAGACCCGTTCCTAACGCGGCTGGCGCTTCCGGCGCCGCCGCTCGTGCCGTCGACAGCGCAGCAACACGCGATCGATGCAATGCGCGCCGGGAGGCCGGGTGAACCGTTTCTGCTGCACGGCATCACCGGCAGTGGCAAGACCCTCGTCTACATCGAACTGCTGCGCACGTTGGTCGATGCGCGCAACAAGAGCGCGATCGTGCTCGTTCCCGAGATCGCGCTCACGCCGCAAACGGTCGATCGCTTTCGCGCGGCCTTCGGCGATCGCGTCGCCGTGCTCCACAGCGCGCTGAGCGACGGCGAGCGGTACGACGCCTGGCTGGCACTGCGACGCGGCGAGAAGCGCATCGCCGTCGGCGCGCGCTCGGCGATCTTCGCGCCGCTCGCGGATCTCGGCGCGATCATCGTCGACGAGGAGCACGAGTCGAGCTACAAGCAGGGCGAAGCACCACGCTATCACGCACGCGAGGTCGCGATCGTCCGCGCCCGCGCCGAGGGTGCGATCGTCGTCCTCGGCAGCGCCACGCCGAGTCTCGAGAGCTGGATGAACGCGAAGAGCGGCAAGTACCATTTGCTGACGCTTCCCGACCGCGTCGGCGGTGGGCGCCTCCCGGCGGTGCAAGTCGTCGACATCCGCGCCACACAGGCGGTGACCGACCACGGCCAGCCTAACGATCCGTTCGGCCGCGTGATCAGCGAGTCGCTCGAGCGAGCCCTTGCGGCTCGCCTAACGAAGCAGGAGCAGAGCATCTTGCTGCTCAATCGGCGTGGGTACGCGGCGTTCATTCAATGCGGTGACTGCGGCGACGTCGCAGCGTGTCCGCATTGCTCGATCAGCCTGACGTATCACCGCACGCCGGAACGCCTCGTCTGTCACTATTGCCAGCATGCGGAACCGCCCCGCGCACGGTGTCCACAGTGCCGTGGCAATTTGCTGCGTCAACGCGGGCTCGGTACGCAGCAGGTCGAGCGGCTCATCGCCGAACGCTTTCCGGCGGCGCGCATCGCCCGCATGGACGTCGATACAACGAGCGGCAAGTGGGCGCACGCCGAGATTCTCGATCGTGTCGCGCGCCGCGAGGTCGACATCCTTCTTGGCACCCAGATGATCGCGAAGGGACTCGATTTCCCGAATGTTACGCTCGTCGGCGTCGTCGATGCCGACGTCGGCATCAACCTACCCGATTTCCGTGCATCGGAGCGCTCGTTTCAATTGCTCAGTCAGGTCGCCGGCCGCGCTGGGCGTGGACCAAAGGGTGGGGAAGTCATCATTCAGACGCGCGTGCCGGCGCATCACGCCGTGCGCTGCGCCGTCGCTCACGACTACCACGCGTTCGTGCGCGAAGAGCTCACGGGGCGCGAACAGCCCCTGTACCCGCCCTACATTCGGATCGCCAACGTCGTCTTCAGCGGGCTCACGGAGGCGGCGACGGCGCAGCTCGCCCTGAACGCGGCGGCGTGGCTCGAGCGGCTCGTTAGGCGATCGGAAGGGGAGCTGCTGATCGTCGGTCCCGCGCCGTGTGCCGTCGATCGTATCAAGCGACGCTGGCGCTGGCACCTCCTGCTCAAGGCGAGCCATCCCGGTGAGCTGAGCAAGGTCGCGCGCTTTTTCGCAGAGCGGTTTCCAATTCCCAAGAGCAGCGACTTGCGCGCGACGATCGATCGAGATCCGGTGGCGTTGCTCTAACTCTTTTTCATCCTGAGCGAAGCCTGCTGTTCGCCCCGAGAGACCACTCTCAATGTCAAAAGCGGACGCAGATGACGCAGAAGTGCGCAGATCAACGCAGAGACTACAGAAAATCGGGACGAACTTTTTTAAAGGATCGGCTGCCGCTCTTTCATCTGCGCCATCTGCGTCCATCTGCGTCCGCTTTTCCATCGGTCTGAGAGGCGTGAACAGCACATCCTTCGTTTTGCTCAGGATGACAACGGGGCTGCTCCAGCCTTATCTTCCGCTGTGCCTTTCTCCCGACCTGACTTCAAAAGCCCAGAGCTGGCCTCGGCCCCCGACGCGCAATTCGTCGCCGCGCCAACGGATGGCGTGCTGCCGGACGGATTCTTTTCGACGACCAATCTCCCGACTTACGTCCGCATCAAGGGCGAGTGGCGCCTGCCGCGCGAGCCGCGCATGGATTCGGCACTCGTCCTCGATCGCGACGGCTCGCTCTGGGTGAAGGAGGGACGCCGCCTTCGTAAGGGCGATCTCGTCGCCGTCGGCGCGGCGGAGGACGGCACTGAAGGGATCTTCGTTCAAACAGACCTCATCGGCGCCGACGCCGGCGATGAATTCAAGTTCATGACGTCGGAAGTCTCGCGCGAAAAGCCGATCGACTATGCGGTCATGGCGCAGCTCCTCGTCGATGAGCGGGAGCGCGGCGGCTATCCCATCTGGGTGACGGGGCCAGCGCTCGTGCATTCACGCGCGCGTAACGACATGAGCTGGTTCATCGCCAATGGCTTTGTCGGCGCGCTACTCGCTGGCAACGCTGTCGCGGTGCACGACATCGAGGCGTCGATCTTCGGTACGACGCTGGGAATGACGCGCACCGGCGAAGCGACGTCGGGTGGTCACGGCCTGCACATGCGGGCGATCAATCAAGTTCGCGCCGCCGGCTCGATCGCTAACGCAGTGAGGCAGGGAATTATCAAAGATGGCATCATGTTTTCGTGTGTGACGCACAACGTACCTTTTGTCCTCACCGGTTCGATTCGTGATGACGGTCCTCTGCCTGACGTCATCACCGATTCGATCGCCGGACAGGACGCCATGAAGCGCCACACCACGCAGGCGACGATGGCGATCCTGATCGCGACGGCATTGCACGCGATCGCCACCGGGAACATGCTGCCGGCGTTCGTGACCGAGCCTAACGGAACGATGCGGGAGCTGCCGACGATTTGTGTCGATTCGTCCGAGTTCGTCGTGTCGAAGCTCAAGGACCGCGGCACCCATCAGGCGTTTGGCGTCGTAACGAACGCCCAGGATTTCATGCACATCCTGCGGTTGTACGTCGAGCGTGAGCTGGATGCGCGCGGGCTTCAGAGCGCGCCGGCGAGCGACAGCACGGTGGTCGGAGCGCGGTGACTCGCTTTCTCGAGCCGACGCGCGAGCGCTTTCTGCTCGCCATCGCCGCCTCGCTCCCCGCCGAGCGCTTCCTCGAGCTCTATTTCTTTTCGCCGATTCGACAAGGCGGCGTCGAGAGTGGCGTCGCGGTGATCGCGGCGCACCTAGAGGGCGAAACGCCCTGTCATCCTGAGCGCAGCGAAGGATCTGCTGTTACCGAATCAACAGCAGATCCTTCGGTCGGCGCGCTCCCTCAGGATGACAACCACCGTGCGCGTCGCTACACGGTCTACACTGCGAAGTACAAGCTTGCCCTCAAAGGCCCCGACCGCGGCAAATGGGAGCACGCGGTCGTCGCCGAGGCCGACGCGCCACTCGTCACCGTCGAGATGGTCGTGCGCGGTGTCCAACGCCGCTCCGGCGACGCCGACGAGCCAGAGCGCATGTCCGGCGACGAAGCCCGGGACCACGTTCTCGCCGCCACGCGCTGAGCATCGACGTCAG
>QHUV01000446.1 GCA_003222065.1 Gemmatimonadota bacterium
CGCCGCGACGCTCGGCGCGGGTGAGTACGAGGCGGTCGCGGGCTCGCGTCATCCCCACATAGAGGAGCCGGCGCGCTTCCTCGGTCTCGGCGCGCGTTGCCGGCCGCATCGGCGTGCCGCCTGGCAGCTGCGCGTCCTCGACGCCGAGGATGTAGACGCGCGAGAACTCGAGGCCCTTCGTCGAATGCAGCGTCAACAAGTTGATACGCTCACGCGCCAGCGCGACGCCGTCTTTGCTCGACAACGCCACGCGTTCGAGAAACTCCGCGATCTGGTCACCTAACGACGACGGCCCGCATTGATCGATCAGGCGGCGCAGCCGCGCCATGGCGAGCGGATAGCGCTCGGCGGCACTGCGCTCGGCGCGGATGCGCTTCATCGTGTCTTCGCCCCCGAGTCCATCGATGACGTCGCGCACGGTCGGTAGCGTTGCATCCGCCGCCAACTCCCGCTCGGCGCGGTAATACTCAAGGCAGTCGCTGTACCGGCCGAGTGAGAACGGCCGGCAGAGTCGCTGCAGCAGGAGGCCCTCGTCATCGAGCTCGCTCTGTCGCCAGAGGGCGAGAGCGATGCCAAGGTAATCGAGCAGGTGGACGAGCGACGTTTTGCGGGCGCGAACGATCTTGACTTCACTCAGCGCGAGGAAAACACGCGCCAGCGTCCGAGCGTCATCGAGCGCGCGGTGCGATACGCCGGGATCGATCCCGAACCGCGAAGCGAGGTGCTCGAGCTTGGCGCTCCCCGAGTGCAGCTCGCGCGCGAGCGGCAACGTGTCGTAGGTGCACGGCTCCGCGCCGCAGAGGCGTCGCAACAGGGGGAAATCAAAATGATAGCCGTTGTGCGCGACGAGGATGTCCTTACCGCAGAACGCCTCGAACTGCGGCCACACTGCGTCCAACGACGGCGCGCGAGCAACATCGTGGTCGGTGATGCCATGCGCCCGCGTCGCCCCTGGCGCGATCGGGCCGCGCGGCCTAACGAGAATGCTCAGCTCCTCGCGTGGCACGCCGTCCCGAACGCGTACGGCGGCCATCTCGACGATTTCCGCCGCCGCCACGTTCGTGTCCGTCGTCTCCAGGTCGATCGCCGTGAAGTCGCGGAACTCGTTCCGGAAGCTCCCCATGCGGAAGAGCTGGGCGGCTTTGAAGAGCGCGAGCGGCAGGCCGAGGGCCCGGGCTTCGTCCCCAGGAACAAAAGCAGATCCCTCGTCGCTCCGCTCCTCGGGATGACATTCGGCTGTCATCCCGAGCGAAGCGAGGGATCTGCTTTTGTCATCGCAATCGATGAGCACAGCGACTCCCACCTCCGCGAGCATTCCCTTGAGGGCGATCTCCGCACCACCAAGCCGTGGTAAAACGATCGGCCGCCGGCTGGTTGCCGCCTCGGAGAGCGTTGCGGCGAGCCGCACGACCTCATCGTGTGCCGCGGGGTCGGTGAGCGCGTCGTGATGCTCCTCGAGCGTGGTGCGATACACGCCCACCCGATGCGAGAGAATCTCGTCGACCAGCGTGGCGAGCGAGGTGTGGCGCCTGCCTAACGCGGCGAGGTTGCGCAGTGTGTACAGCGCGCGCTTGATCTTCTTAGCATCGCCGTGCTCGCGCGGCAGCGCGCGCGCTGTCTGCTCGAGCTGCTCGACGAGCGTGCGGGACGCGGCCGCTTTCGCGCGCGCATCGTCGACGACCGGGCCGGGAAGCACGACGTCGAGAAACGTGTCGTCGTGGAGATCGTCGCGATGGGCGATCGCGCCGAGCGCGGCGACCACATACTCGCACACCGGGTCTTCACCGATAGCACGGCCCTGCGCGAGGCGGCAAGGGAGTCCGGCGGCGAGAAAGCCCGCCTCGGCAAGCTCACCGATCTGATGCTTGCGATAGAGCAGCGCGTAGTCGCCCCACGAGAGCGAGTTGGTTTCCTGGTCGCGGCGCAGGTCCTCGATGATCCACGCTATCTCGGCGT
>QHUV01000447.1 GCA_003222065.1 Gemmatimonadota bacterium
CGAGCACGGGGACGCCTTCAGTGATGGCGACGATGAGCTGGATACCGGCGTCGGCAGCCTCCATCATTGCGTCGGCCGCGAACATCGGCGGTACGTAGATCACCGACGTGTTCGCGCCAGTTTCCTTCACGGCGCTGGCGACGGTGTCGAAGATCGGCACCTTGTTCTCGAAGCGCTGGCCGCCCTTGCCTGGCGTGACGCCAGCGACGACGCACGTGCCGTATTCGAGCATCTGCTTGGCGTGAAACGACCCGTCGCGGCCCGTAATGCCCTGGATGACCAGCGTCGTGCCGCCGTCGATGAAGATGCTCATGCGGCTTTCCCTCCCGCTCCCCCTCCCCCTCCCCCTCCCTTCGCGAGCTCGACGGCACGCTGGACCGCTTCGTCCATGTCCGTCATCGCCGAGAACCCGTTCTCTTTGAGGATCCGAACGGCAATCTCCTCGTTCGTTCCCGTTAGGCGAATGACGATCGGAACCTTGAGCGGATTCTGCTTCGTCGCGGTGACAATGCCGTTCGCAACATCATCCGTCCGCGTGATGCCCCCGAAAATATTGAAGAGGATTGCTTTCACGTTCGGGTCGGATGTGATTATGCGCAGCGCGCTGACGACTTTTTCGGGATTCGATGACCCGCCGATATCGAGAAAATTTGCCGGTTCACCGCCGTAGTATTTCACGAGGTCCATTGTCGCCATCGCGAGGCCGGCGCCATTGACGCAGCACCCGACGTTTCCTTCGAGCTTGATAAAGGTGAGATTGGCGCTGCGCGCCTGCACCTCGCTTGGCGCGTCCGCGGTCGGATCGCGCAGCGCCTCGAGCTCGGGATGCCGCTCGAGCTCATTGTCGTCGATGACCATCTTTGCATCGAGCGCGACAATTTCCCCCGCCGGCGTCGTGACGAGGGGATTGATCTCGGCGAGTGAGCAGCCGCTCTGCATGAATGCCGTGTAGAGCTGCTGCATGATCTTACCCGCTGAGCGAACTCGTTTCACGTCATCGAATAGGAAGAATCCGAGCTGAGTCGCCTCGAATGACAACAGCCCATAACGCGTGTCCACCGGTAGCTTGAGGATTTTCTCCGGTGTCGACGCCGCGACCTCCTCGATGTCGATGCCGCCGGCGCGGCTCACCATGAACACGGGCCGCTTTGCCGCGCGATCGACGATGATGCCGACGTATGCTTCCGATGCGATGTCGGCGGCCGGCGTGACCAGTACTTGGTTCACTATCAACCCTTTGATCTGCATACCGAGGATCTTCGCGGCGATCGACTTGGCTTCCTCGGGCGTCTTCGCCAGCTTGACGCCACCGGCCTTGCCTCGTCCGCCAGCGTGCACCTGCGCCTTCACGACGACCGTGCCGCCGAAATCGCGCGCGATGGCCGCCGCCTCGTCAGGCGTTTTTGCCACCCGGCCCGGCGGAACGGGAACGCCGACTCTGCGCAGAATATCCTTTGCTTGAAATTCGTGAATGTTCACACGTGCTCCGGACTTTCGATCGTTGTCGTGATCATCGTGCCCGCATCGCCCCGCACCGCCTCCCGTCCCTTCTCCAACGCCGTGATGATCGCTCGACCGCCAGTGCGACGCGCGAAATCGACCGCCGCGCGAATCTTCGGAGCCATGCTCCCCTCGCCGAACGCTCCGTCACGATCCATCTGCACGGCTTCCTCGATCGTGAGGCGCGGCAACGGCCGCTGCTGCGGCGTACCCCAATCCGCGTAAACGGCATCGACGTCGGTGAGGATCAGCAACAGATCGGCACGCAGATCGCGAGCGAGCACGGCCGCCGCCAAATCCTTGTCGACGACGGCGTCGAGCCCCTCCCAACCTAGTCGAGGATCGTCGTAAATGGGCGCTCCGCCGCCACCGCCCGCGATGACCACGGTGCCGGCGTCGAGCAACCGGCGAATGGACGGCAGCTCATGAATTGCCAGCGGTCTCGGGCTTCCGACGACACGTCTCGCTCGCCCATGACCGTCCAACTTTACCGTGTAGCCTTCGCGCTCCAGCTCCGCGACGCGGTCCTCTGGTAGCTCGCGACCGATGAACTTCGTCGGATTCTGCAATGCGTCATCGTTGGGATCGACGACGACCTGCGTGATGATCGTTGCCACGTCGCGTGGGGTGCCGGCCCGACGCAGCGCGTTCTCGATGGATTGCTGCACCATGTAGCCGATCCAGCCGGCCGTTGCGGCGACGAGAACGCCAAGGGGCAACGGCGGCGCGTCATAACGAGCCAGCTCGTTTCGCACCAACTCATCGCCGACCTGCGGGCCGTTGCCGTGTACGACGCACACGTTCCATCCGGCGCTCACGAGATCGACGATCGGACCCAGGCTGGCTCGCGTATATCGAAACTGATCGTAGACGTTCGAGCGCTCGCCGGCCGGCGCCAGCGCGTTCCCCCCGAGCGCGATGACCGCCGTTCCGACAGACTCGTTAGGGACGGACGACTGACTCATCGTGCGCCACCGGGCGCAAGCAGCTTGCCGAGCTCCTCGAACGCCTGGCCGAATGCTGCCCAATCCCCGCGGCGCAATGCATCTCGCATGCGCGCGTATAGCGTGGCGGCGCGTGTCCGCACGTCGGCCGGTGTGGTCGCCGGCAGAACTGACGTCGATGCCGGGGCGGCGCCGGCGAGCTCGGCGAGCGTGGGAGCGACACGTACGGTGTCATTCACCAGCAGTGCGACGTGAAGGAGTGTCGGCGGACCTTGCGTGCGCCATGAATACGCGGGCTGCGCGAAGGCAATCGCGCCGGCGAGTGGAATTGCGCGGATGGGGCCGCGCACAGTCGAGGCGTCGCGTGCGCTGCCGTTCGACGAGCTGTCGATGCCGTGCAGGCGCTCGAGCACCGACAACCATTTGGGTCCTAAGCGCGGCGCCTCGTACCATAGGGTTTGCCGCGCGGCGCCGCCGACGCCGATGACCATTCCACGCACGCGGTCAGACGCGTCGAGGAGGATCAATCCGACCGCCGTCGCGCCAAGTCGCGGAAGCACGAAGACAGGTACGGAGCCGGCGAGTGCGCTGTCGCTGCCATCCGCAAGGACGAGATGCCGCGGCACGTCGCTATCAGCGCGGGTTCCGTACTCTGCGTAAGCCGCGGCCTGGGCTCGAAGACCGTCGATAGGAGGTGGGATGGAAGATCGCAGCTCTGGGGTCAAGACCGACCAGGGCACGAATAGGGTCGGAAATCGCTTGATCCACGAGAGGGCGATCGGTCCCGGCAGCGTGTCGGCAATAACAAATGTCTCGCCCGTCGTCGCATAGAGCACGGCGGTCGCGGCGTGCTGAAAGTAGGTGCGCTCGTCGCCGGCAACTTGTATGTGGCGGCTGAGCGGATACGACGAGGATGCAGCGTACAGGTCGACCGTCCAAAAGAGCGAATCGCCGAGGACGACCGGCGTGACGACCGTTCCTTGCGTGAAGAATGGAAGCAGCGTGCGCAATCGTTCATGCACGTCGCGCCGGCTGACGACGGTGGGGTGCGGTCGAGGCAAATCATTGGATGCCCAGCGCAGTCGCTGGAAGCTCAATGCATGCGCCAACCGGGAGGCGTCGCTCTCGATCGGCGCGCCGACGATGCGCCCTAACGAATCGGCGACAATGAGGTAGTTTCGCGCACCCGGAAAGACGACCGCGGATCCGAGCTGCCCTTCGTCGTCGCGGCCGTGCGCGGGCGGCGCGTGCACGAGGGCCCCGTGATCATCGGCATCCCAGGCGAGAACGCGGCTGAGGCCAAACGTGGCGCGCGTCGTATCGCTGCCGGCACGGGGCGGCCGTTCCGGGACGTCGGCGACGATGCCCATCGGCGACGAATGCCAGCCTAACGATCCAACGTCGGCGCGCATCGTCGTCTCGAGCGCGCGCGCGATCGCCGGGGCGTCCCAAATCGCGACGTTACGTCCGACGTCGGCGGGTCCGAGAAACGCCACGCTGCTGTCCGCGCGGCGCACGTTATCCGAGGCGTAGGCGCGCCGCGTATAGCCGGCGCGCGCCTGCTGGTAGGGCAACTCGCGACGTTGCGGATCCTGTTCGGCGGCGATGCGCTCGCCGATGAATGGTGCCACCTCGCGCGTGAGCAAGGCGAGCAGCATGATGCCAAGGATCGCCGCGCCCGCGAGGCGGCCCTGCCCCGTCCAGCCCGACCAGACGACGATGAGCGCGGAGCCCATCGTCGCGATGGAGAGAATGAGATTCCCGGGAATAAGTATTTTATGATCGATGTACCCGAACGCTCCGTTGGGACCGCTGCCATTCATGAGCACGTCGTACATGTCGAGACGAAAGCTCCACGCGAGAATGAGGAGCACGAC
>QHUV01000448.1 GCA_003222065.1 Gemmatimonadota bacterium
AGCTGACGGGCGCGGTGCGGTCGCCGAAGCTGACGATCAGCTCCAATCTCGATCGTGTTGTCGCCGATCAACTCCGCAATGTGGTCGGTGCGCAGGTCGCGGCTGCCGAATCGAAGATCCGCGCGCGGGTCGACAGCCTCGTCGACGAGAAATCGGCGCCGGTCAAAGCACGCATCGCCGAGCTACGCAGCGAGGCCGACCGTCGGGTGGCCGATGCGCGGGCACAGCTCGACGGTGAAAAGCAACGGCTCGATGCGCAGGTCAAGGCGCTGAGTGGCGGATTGGTGGCCCTGCCCTAGCCGTAACGAATGACCGCAAAAGACGCGGTCCATCTCAACGCAGGTCACGTTCACGCTGTCCAACCATTCGCAGTCCGCCCAATACTTGGCACTCTTCAGCCCCTCGCCCCGTGCGCGATTTTCGCTACTCTCTCCGCCGCCTCCTCAAGAGCCCTGCCTTTACGGCCGTCGTAATTCTCACGCTCGGCCTCGGCATTGGCGCGAACACGGCGATCTTCAGCGTCGTCAACACGGTGCTGCTGCAGTCGCTCGCGTACCGGGAGCCGGACCGGCTCGTCACGATCAATCACTTCTATCACTCCGAAGCCCTCAACAATCTCGAGGCCCCAGTATCAGCGATCGGCTTTCGCGATTATCGCGATAAGACGAAGAGCTTCGACGCGGTCGCGGTGGAGACCGGCTGGGCAGCAAACCTAACGGGAACGGGCGACCCTGAGCGCGTGCCGGCGAGTCGCGTCTCCGGCGATTATTTCCGCGTCCTCGGCGTCGCGCCGCAGTTAGGCAGAGTCTTTGGCAGAGACGAGGACGAGCAGGGGAAGAATCGCGTCGTCGTCCTCAGCGACGGATTCTGGAAGCGCATCTACGGTGGCGACCGAGGCGCCGTCGGCAAAACGATGCAGCTCAACGGGAATGGCTACGTCATCCTTGGGATCATGCCGGCGGGATTCCGCGCCTTCTTCAGTGAAAGAACCGACATCTGGACGCCGCTCGCGCTCGACCCGAAACAGTTCACGCCAGAAAATTACACCAACGAATCGCTGAACCTCACGGCGCGGCTCAAGCCTGGCGTGTCCGCCAAACAAGCCGACGCCGAGATGCACGCGTTCGCCGATCAGGTGCGCCGGATGTATCCCAACGCGGTCGGGCAAAAGTGGACGCTCAAGGTGAAAACCTTGAACGAGCTGGCGACAGGCGGTATTCGTCCGGCGCTGCTCGTACTGCTCGGCGCCGTCGGCTTTGTGCTGCTCATTGCCTGCGCTAACGTCGCCAATCTCCTGCTGGCGCGCGTTACATCACGTCAGAAGGAGGTCGCCATCCGCACCGCGTTAGGCGCCGATCGTTGGACGCTCGTCAGGCAGCTGCTCACGGAGAGCGTCATGCTGGCGCTGGCCGGAGGCCTGCTCGGGTTGGGTATCGCGTACTGGAGCGTGAAGACGCTGGTTGTGATGGTCCCGAGCATTCCCCAGAGCAATGACCTGGGCATCGATGGCGTCGTGATGGCCTTTACACTGGGCATCTCGGTGATCACCGGTCTCTTATTCGGTGTCGTGCCCGCATTGCAGACGTCGAAGAGCAGCCTGCACGAGACGCTCAAAGAGGGCGGGCGCACCGGCTCCGCGGACGTGTCGGGACGTGGATTGCGCCGAGCGCTGGTCATCGGCGAGGTCGCGCTTGCGCTGACGCTCCTCATCGGCGCCGGTCTCCTGATCAAGAGCGTGGCCAAGTTGCAGCGTGTGACGCCGGGCTTCGACCCCGATCGGCTGCTGACCTTTGATCTAGCCTTGCCTAACGCCAAGTACCCGAATGACACCCTACGCCAGCAATTCTTCGAGAGCATGATCGAGCGCGTCAGTCATGTTCCCGGCGTCGTGTCGGTCGGCGGAACGTCGACCATGCCGTTCAGTGGTTGGTCAACCGGAACCTTCGGGATCGAAGGCTATCAGCCCGGGCCTAACCAGCCCGGCCCGTGGGGCGACATTCGCGCTGTGACGCCAGATTTCTTCCGGACGCTCCGCATTCCGCTACTGCAAGGACGCGCCTTTAGCTCGCAAGACAGGCGCGGCTCGCAAGCTGTCGTAGTGATCGACGAGGAACTCGTACGCAAGTACTACCGCGGCCAGAATCCCATCGGCAAGCGGATCATTTTCTCCGCGCCGCCTGACACCCTGCGTACGATCGTTGGCGTCGTCGGCCATGCCGTGCACGAAGCATTGGACGCCAAGCCGCGCATCCAACTTTATCTCCCGTACTCGCAGCTCGGGGGCATTCCATCCATGTCGGTGGCGGTACGCGCGTCCGGTGACCCGCTACTGATGGCGCGGCCGGTGCGCGCCGCGATACACGATGTCGACAGGGATATGCCGCTCTCGAACGTGAAGAGCATGGATGATCTGCTCGAGAGCTCGCTCGGCCAACGCCGCCTATCGATGATTCTGCTCGGCGCGTTCTCGGCGATCGCGATGCTCCTCGCATCGATCGGGATCTATGGCGTGCTTGCGTATTCGGTGACGCAACGCTCGCGCGAGCTCGGCATCCGCATGGCGCTCGGCGCGGCGCGCGGACGCGTGCTCCGACTCGTCATCGGCCAAGGGATGGTGCTCGCCGGGATCGGCATCGTGATCGGCCTCGGTGGCGCGTTCGCGCTGACGCGACTGCTCACGAACCAACTCTATTCCATCACGCCGACCGATCCGGCGACGTTCGTCGGCGTATCGCTACTGCTCGCCACGATCGCGTTGGTGGCGACTCTAGTGCCCGCGTTGAGAGCGACGCGGGTCGATCCGGTTGTCGCGTTACGGGAGGAGTAGTTGGCGTCGCGAGCCAGGCTACTCTCTCTACAGCGTCAACGCGGACGAAAGAGCGAGAACAGCTCATCACGGATTTCACGGATCTGAAAACCGATCTCCCGGATCTTCCTCAGCGCGGCTGCGCCGCCGTGCTCCACGCGGCAGTCTACGCGCTCACGAACAGACCCGTGAGATCAGTGTGATCCGTTGAATCCGTACCAGAGCTGTTCTCGCTTTTTTGTTCCAGCCGTGGCGCCTACCGCCACGCCACGCCTAACGTCACCTCCGCGGCAGAGCCGGTGAATCCCTCACCAACCCCGCGGAGACGAAATTCGGCGCGCATGCCCGTGTGTTCACGCAACCATACACGGGCGCCGAGCGCTGCCGAGTAGCTGACGTCGTTTCGAGAAACCGTTGCGTCGGAAGGGCGCCGATCAGACTGCCGTCGAACGCGATGAAGCGATTCCGCGGGCGACAGCCATTGGTGCCACGCCCGTGTCCCGAGGTCCAAGAAGAACGCGTCGGCGCTCAGCGAGACCGATGGCCGTGAGGCAAGGAC
The DNA here is from genome assembly GCA_003222065.1 of Gemmatimonadota bacterium. Lineage (GTDB taxonomy): Bacteria > Gemmatimonadota > Gemmatimonadetes > Gemmatimonadales > Gemmatimonadaceae > AG2. The sequence goes on from QHUV01000448.1 coordinate 3,366, forward strand.
CGATTGCGCCGAACCATTCGCGCAGGCGAGAATAGTGAGATCCACAAGGAGGACCTTATGGAACGAGACTTACACTCCGACGACGAGTTCGGTAGCAGCACGGGCGACGCCCGCGAGAACGATCCGTCGCTGCCCGGCTTTACAGACGAAGAGGAGCGGCTCTTTCGCTCGCACACTCAGCACGCCTTTCGATTCGGCTATGAGGCGTCCGGCGACGTGCGGTTTGCTGGAAAGGCGTTCGACGAAGCGGAGAAGGATCTCGAGGGCGATTGGCTCAACGTGCGGCTCGCGAACGACGAGTGGCAGTCCGTGCGCCTGTACGCGCGTGACGGATTCGAGCGCGGTCGACAGATTGGTGTCTCTGGGGGTGGCGGCGTGATTGGCGAGTCGCCGTCCCACGAGCGGCCGAGCTTCTCCGACCCAGTGGCGGGCAATATCGATCCCACCGCGCCGGAGAGTCCGGAGCAAGCCTGACCATGAGGAGAGATTCCATGTCGCCCTCCATAGCGGAGTTCCCGGAGCTTGCGGGCGTCGCCACGTACGGAGAGGCCAGTCGAATTGGCTTCTCGGTGGACGACAACGTGCGCCGCCTCATGCGCTTTCACTGGGTGGAGCGGCGGCTCATGGCGATTCTCGTTGCGCACCTAACGAGTGAGCCGGTATGGGAAGTCAAGTGCGCGTTCGCACTACACCAATGGCAGA
>QHUV01000449.1 GCA_003222065.1 Gemmatimonadota bacterium
CAGCGCCGAGAAATCAGCGAGGATGTAGTATGCACCCTCGGGGATGGCGAACGCGAAGCCAGCCTCGGTCAACGCGTCGACGAGCACGTGTCGGCGCGCGCGATAATCGAGCGCCAGATGATTGAAGTAGTCGGCATCGAACGCGAGACCGACGGCGCCCGCTGCCTGCAGAGGCGCTGGCGCGCCGACCGTTAGGAAGTCATGAACTTTTCGTATCGGCGCCGTTTGCGCCGGCGGCGCAATCGCGTAACCCAGCCGCCAGCCGGTACAGCTGAACGTCTTCGAGAGGCCGGAGATCGTGATCGTGCGCTCGCGCATGTCCGGCCACGTCGCCATGACATGGTGCTCACCCGCATAACGAATGTGCTCGTAGATCTCGTCCGTGATCGCCCAGACGTCGTACTTGAGACATAGCTCCGCGATCAATGACATCTCGGCGCGGGTCAGAACACGCCCTGTGGGATTGTGCGGCGTGTTGACGATGATTGCCTTCGTGCGCTTGTTGAACGCCTTCTTGAGCCGATCACCATCGAGCGTCCAGTTCGGTCGTTCGAATGGTACGAACACCGGCGTCGCCCCGGCGAGAATCGCATCCGGGCCATAGTTCTCGTAGAATGGCTCGAGCACGATCACTTCATCGCCGGGATCCATCAGCGCCATGAACACCGCCGCCATCGCCTCGGTTGCGCCACACGTCACCGTGACCTCGCGATCCGGGTCCACCTCCATGCCGTACCAGCGGCGATACTTCTCGGCGATTCCGATGCGCAGGTTCGCCGACCCCCACGTCACGGCGTACTGGTTGAGGTTTCCCTGGATCGCCGCACAGGCGGCGTCTTTCATCGGCTCGGGCATCGGAAAGTCGGGGAAGCCCTGAGCGAGGTTCACCGCCTCGTGCATCTGCGCGATGCGCGTCATCTCGCGGATCACTGATTCAGTGAACGTCGACGTTCGTCTCGCAGCGAGCATTTATCGTCCCCCTCCCGCTCCGGCTCTGGCGAGTGCGCGACGAATGAGCTCCGGTGCGCTCATTCCGCGTCCTCCATCGTCGAGTGCGCCCTTCACGGCGCGCTCGGCGTCGACTGTAGAATAGCCCAACGAGACGAGGGCGCGAATCGCATCCTCGGCCGCCGCCCCCTCCGCACCGCGAACAGCACCCGGCATTACAGTCTGCACATCGTCGAGCTTGTCGGCGAGGTCGAGCACGAGCTGCTCGGCCTTTTTTCGACCAACCCGTGGCACGCTCTGAAGCGTGACGATGTCCTTCTCGCGGATCGCGCGCACGAGTCGCTCTGCTGACAATGTCGAGAGCATCCCGAGCGCCAATGCCGGACCGACACCCTTCGCGTCCAGCACACGCTGAAAGACCTGGCGCTCGAAGGCGCTGGAAAACCCGAACAGCTGCCAGCCGTCCTCCCTGACGACGAGGTAGGTGTGCAGGCGTACCGCCTCGCCGGCCCTCGGCAGCGTTTCATAAACGCTCAACGGCACCAACAGTTCGTAACCGACACCGCCCGCCGTCATGATCTCGACGCGATCGAGTGTCTTCGCGACCAGGGTTCCCGCGACGTGCGCGATCACGAGTCGCGACCGCCGCCCGCTCGGTTTGCCTCGAGCCGCGCCAACGCGCGGGCAACGGCCGCGTCGCGTCGACTGCGATCGACACGGTCGGGCGCCTTTCGCGCCGCGTCGAGCGCCGGCAGGTGCGCGCTCATGACGTAGGCGAGCGCCGCCGCGACGCCATCAGCGGCATCCGACGGCTGTGGCACTGCCTTCAGCCGCAGCAGGCGGGTGAGCATAAACTGAACTTGCTCCTTCGTTGCGGCGCCCGAGCCGACAACCGCCTTCTTGATCTCAGCCGGCGGGAACTCATGAATGTCGAGCTTCGCCTGATGTCCAGCGAGCAGGATGATACCTCGCGCATGCCCGAGCACCACCGTCGTCCGTACGTTCCGCGAATAGAACACGTCCTCGACCGACAGCGCGTCGGGCCGATGCCGCGCAATGAGCTGCGTGACCCCGTCGTAGATCTCGCCGAGCCGCGCCGGAAGCGGATCGCGCGGTCGCGTCCGAATGACGCCACATTCGACGAGACTGACGAGTCCCGCCTTGTCGCCACGAACGACGCCATACCCGGTGTTCGCGGTGCCAGGGTCGATGCCGAGAACGAGCATGAAAGAATAGGTGCTAGGTGATAGGTGTTAGAAACTGGACCGGTGTGCAGGCTGGCACCTAACACCTAGCAGCTGGCACCAAACACCTAGCTCCTCACGAGATCCGCCACGTCGATGTCGAAGTTGGCCCAGACTTTCTGCACGTCGTCGAGCTCTTCGAGCGATTCGATCAATTTGAGAAGCGTCTCGGCGTCGCGCCCTTCGACCTTCACCGTCGTCTTCGGAACCATCGCCAATTCTGCCTCGACGATCGGCAGCCCTTTGCTTTGCAGCGTACTCCTGACGGCGTGAAAGTCAGCGGGCGCTGTAGTAATGACATACTGGGCGTCTTCGCGCTGAAGATCTTCGCCTCCCGCGTCGAGCACCAACTCCATCAACGAGTCTTCGTCGCGACCGCCGGCGTCGATCAGGATCTGTCCCTTCTTCTCGAACATCCAGGCGACGGAGTTTGGCGTCCCGATGTTGCCACCTCCGCGCGACATCCGATGACGCACGTCCGCGACGGTGCGCGTCGCATTGTCGGTCACCGCCTCGATCATCATCGCGACGCCCCCGGGTCCGTAGCCCTCGTACGTCACCTCTTGATAGTCGACGCCTTCCAGCTCGCCCGTGCCCTTCTTGATTGCCCGCTCGATGTTCTCCTTCGGCATCGAGCTCGCACGAGCATTCTCGACGGCCGTGCGCAAGCGCGCGTTGCCTTCGGGGTCGCCGCCTCCCTGTTTGGCGGCGAGCGTTATCTCACGAATGAGCTTTGTGAACAGCGCGCCCCGCTTCGCATCGGCGGCTGCTTTGTAGTGCTTGATTTGTTTCCACTTACTGTGGCCAGCCATAAAAAACTCGCGTACGGAATTCGAAGTCGCGCCGACGATCCCGTGACCAATATAGCGCTCGAACTATGTCATTCTTCTCCGGATCGTATCTCGCGGAGGGATTCTCACGAGCCGAATCGAATTGCCAACGCCGCTCGCAAGCCACTGAGATCTGCATTTCCTCCAACGGCGGCGAAGCGCCCGAAGGTGTACCCCGCACTCGGCGTTATCGCGAAGCCGGCCGCATCGACACTGTAGCGAAGACCGATCGTCCCGAGCATGCTCGCCGGCGACTGCTCTTGCGTCCAATTCCGCAGCTCGACGGACGGCTCGATTACGCCGCTCATCCCGTGGAAGCCGATGCCGAGAAGAATGTTGGCGATATTCTCGGCCCCTGTGCGCTCGCCAGTAAAAATCATTCCCGAGCTACGATAGAGATTCCACGCATTCAGCAGCACATTCGCGCCACCCAGCGAGTTGTTGAAGCCCGCCTGCGCGATGTAGCGATCGCCCGTGTTGTAGATCGAGCCGCCAATGTCGTCATTGCCGAACTTCGAGTACGTCAGACCAACGGCAAAACGTCCCGTGCCGAACGGGTGATCCAATCCAACGCGTGCCCGATACTCGTTTCCCGGCTGAAAGCGCGGCCGTGTACCGGTGTTCGCGACGAATGGTTCGTAGGACGCACTTTGGCGGAGGCTTCCGCCGAAGCCGAGATTCCACGAGCCGATTGGCCGCGCGATGGCGATTCCACCCGTCGCGCCGAAACCAGTTCCCATGTTCGAGATGGGAAAGGCGAGAAAATCGTTGCCGATGCGGAACGCCGCGAGCAGTTCCTCCTGCGTCGCCGTCTCCTTACCAGTCGGGATGTTCACGCCGGCCGTGACAACGACGAAATCGCTGCCGAAGCTGAGATTCGCGCGAATTTGCGTGTCCGTGAGCCCGCTGATCGTACTCGTTTGCTCGGTGCCTGCGCCGTTAGGCTTGACGCGCGCCGCAGCGAACGCGGTGCCAACATCAAAAGTCAGTGTCGAGCTGATCGGAATAACGACGAAGATTGGCGTGGTAAACTCGGAG
>QHUV01000450.1 GCA_003222065.1 Gemmatimonadota bacterium
ATGGGCACGGACGGAGGTCGCACTCGCGGCCGCGGCGACGATCCTCGCCGCCGTCATCGGCGGCGCGACGACCATCGGTCGCGGCGAAATCATGGGCGACACCACCGTCGCGCTCACGAGTATTACTCGTCAGGCACCCGGCGCCGAGCATTTCGACAGCGTCGCCGCGCGGGCGGTCACGGCTGCTGCGTCATCGGAGCAGGTGATGAACGCGCTCGTCGGTCCGGCGAGCGGCGAGTGGCTGCTCACGGCAGCGGTGCTGCGGTGATTTTGAGAGGGCGGCGCGCGGCGACGCGAACGATGGCGATGGCGCTCTTGGCCGTCGTCGCGCTCGCGGGGATGGGGCTTGGCTTCGCCGCCGATCGACTCGCTCTTCACGATCGACGCGAGGCATTGCGACGCCCGGGACCGGCCTTCGGACCAGAGGGACGTCGTGGTCTGGGACTGCGGCGCGGCGAAGGGATGCGGGAACGATTGGCCCGCGAGCTCGAGCTTACGCCCGAGCAACGAGTGCGAGTCGACTCGATCATGGCTGAGCAGATGTCGGACTTTCGCCGGCTGCGTGAGGCGATGCAGCCGCGATTTGATTCAGTGTTGGCGCGGGCGCAGGCACGCCTCGATTCGGTGTTGACTCCCGTGCAGCGACAGAAGCTGGGTGCGCTTCGCTCTCGTGAGGTTTTCGGCCCGCCGGACAGTTTCGGCGCGCGGGAGCGCCGTCCGCCGCCCTTCCCCTGAGGCTGCCGAGTTCGGTTTCCGCCTGGCTTGCGGTCGGTTCGGCACCAGACCTGCCTTGAGACTGCGCACGTCTCCAGGAGGAGGAACCGAAATGCAGCGTAGTTATGCGGCCGGGTTCGCGGCCCTGGGCTTAGCGGTGGCGCTCGGGATCAGCGCCTGCGGCGTGTCGCAGCAGCAAGAGGTCCAGCTCGGACAGCAGGAGTCTGCGCAGATTCAACAGCAGCTCCCGCTCGTTCAGGACGCGGTCATCAATCAGTACGTGAATGCGCTCGGCAACCAGATCGCGAGCCACACGTCGCGCGCTGACCTGCAATGGCAGTTCTATGTCGTCAACACGGACGTCGTGAACGCCTTCGCGCTGCCTGGCGGAATCATCTATGTGAACCGCGGCGTTCTCGAGCGCGCCGATCGCATGGACGAGTTGGCGGGGGTGATGGGCCATGAGATCGAGCACGTCGTGCGCCGTCACTCCGTGAAGCAGATGGAGCAGATGCAAGGCGCGAACGTCGGTGTCGCGCTCGCGTGCACGCTGACCAACATCTGCAGCAACCAAGCGGCGGCCACGGCAATCAACGTTGGCGGAACGGCGATCTTCGCGAAGTTCAGCCGCACGGACGAAGTGCAGGCGGACGAAGGAGGCTTTCATAACGTGATGAGCGCCGGCATCAGCCCGAACGGCATGCTCACTTTCTTCCAGAAGCTCCTGGCAGAGGAGCAACAGAGCAACAACAGCAACGTGAGCTCGTGGTTCGCCGATCACCCCGGCACGCAGGACCGTATCGCCGACATTCAGCGCATGCTGGCGCAGGTGTCAGCGTCACAGCTGCGTAGCCTAACGACAGACACGCAGGCGTTCCAGCAAATGAAGCGGCGTGTCATGTCGCTGCCCCCCGCGCCGAGGCAGACGACGTCGGGCCAGTAAGCGTTGAGCGTGGAGCGCACGGAAAGGAAGGGCCGGCACATGAGTGCCGGCCCTTTTCCAATGTACGCCCAACGCTCAACGCGCAACGCTCCACGCGCCTGTGCCTCACGGGCCGCCTAAATCGTCCGTTTGTCGTGACAGTCGAGAGCGTGGAGAAGCATCCCGGATACTACGAAGCGGTCTTCTGCAGCGGCGCGCGCGTGCTGGCGAGCGGCGCGATGTTCGCCGGGCTCGCGCTCGCCCTCGGCGGCGGTCACTTCACCATCGCGGCCTTGGCGGCCTTGCCGTACGCCGCGCGCCTCACTCATCTGGCGATGCCCGAGCTGCTGCGGCGCTTTCGCACTGGAGGTGTCGCGTACGCCGCAACATGGCTCGAGCGGGGAGGATTTCTCGTCGCGGCGCTCTTCGGCATCGTCAGGCCAGGGGCGTCGACGATTCCCGGATTCCTCATCGGCTTCGCGATCGGCGTCGTCGGACAATCGCTCTATGACGGGAGCATGGCGTCGCTCCATAGCGAAGCGACGACGCCCGAGACGTATGGTCGCTACACCGCGATCAAGAGTCGCTGGGGATCGGCGGCGGGGCTCGCGTTAGGCATTCTGGCGTCGATCGCCCTCGACGCCACGGAACGGTTGGGAGTGCCCGCGCACATCGCGCGCTCACTCGCCATCGCCGGTGGCGTGGGCCTTCACGTGCTGATCGCGCTACCCCTGGCGCGCCTTCGCGCGCGCGCCCGCGCGATCGCCGTGACGCAGGAATGCGCGCCGTCGATGCCGACACCAACCACGCCTAACGGGGCGCTGACGCCGCAACGGTCTTGGCTCGTGCTGCCGCGGACCCCCGAACAATGGAGGCTCGTGCGCTTTGCGCTCGTCTGGGGATTCGCCATTGGGTTCTCGACGCGACAGGGCGAGGCGATGGCGATCAGCCACCTCGGCGTGTCGGTGGGAGCAATCATGCTCTTGAGCGCGATTGCCGTCGGCGGCGGCATTATCGGCGCAAAATCGTGGGGTCAGCTTGGCGATCGCTTCGGTGGCAAGGGACTGATGTCGATCGCCTTCGCCGGGCTGTCGCTCGACCCGCTGTGGTGGCTGGCGGCGATGTTCGTTCACCCGGCGTTTCTCTTCATCGGATATCTGCTCTACGGCGTCTGCAACAGCGGCTGGAACATTACGGTGAGCATGACGCTCGTCCGCACCGCCGGCGCGGGGAGCGACCGCATTCGCGCGTTCGTGGTGTACAGCGTCGCCTTCGGCCTCGCCGCTGGTGTCGCGCCGATGCTGAGCGGCGCCCTGCTCGACGTGGTCGACACGCGTTACGGCCCGACGGCCGCGTATGCCGCGCTCTTCGGCATCGGTCTCGCCCTCCGTCTGTCGGCCTACCCCTGGCTGCGCCAGGTCCCGGCGCCGCAGGCCGAGCGCGGTGGGTACGTGTCCGCGGTCGTGTTGCGGGCCATGCGATGGCGCGTTAGGCGGAAAGCGGCCTAATTGTCATCCTGAGCGAAGCGAAGGATGACAAGGTTCTACGGCCGCACTCCGGCTTGCTCTTGCGCCATCTTGATCGCCGCGTAGGCGTTCACGATCCCGCCGGTGGCGGAGAGGTCGCCAAAGCGGGCCGAGCCTCCGCCGGGCTTCTGCACCGTTTGATCCGAATGCCTAACGGCGGAAGCGAGAATGATACGCTTGACGTCTGCCGCGGTGAGATTCGGAAAATAATCCAATAGCAGCGCGGCAAGACCGGTGACGACCGGCGCCGCCATGCTCGTGCCGCTGTCGCGCTCATAGCCGCCGGGCAC
>QHUV01000451.1 GCA_003222065.1 Gemmatimonadota bacterium
AACCCGGTCTCCGCGCTGGTGACCTTCGAGCTCTTCGGGCGACCGGCGATTCGACGCCTGCGGGGCGAGCGACTGATATTTCCCAGGACGTTGCCTGTGGTCCTCGACGCGGAGGTGAGCATCGCCGCACCGCTGACACACTTTCTCCGCGTATAACTCGCGACGGGCGACGACGGGACGCTCCGCGCGCGGCTCACGGGACCGCAAGGCTCCGGCCTCCTCACGTCGATGGCGCGAGCCGACGCGCTGCTCGTCGTTCCCGACGAGCAATTCGGACGTGGCGCGATCCCCGCCGGCTCGGTGATGCGCGCGTTGCCGTTAGGCGAGCGGGCCGTTCTCGCCGCGGACCTCGCGCTATGAGCGCGCGCGCCGCGTCGCGTGATGTCGGTGCCTTGCGGGATCGCCTCGTTCGTCGCTTTCGGACGGTGTCATCGGTGCTGCGCGTCGACGATCGCGAACTCTCGTTGATTCACCCCGCGAATGCCGAGGACCTGATCGACGAGGCGGAGTTCGAGCGTGACGAGCGGTTGCCGTATTGGGCCGACATCTGGCCATCGGCGCGCGTTCTTGCGACGCACGTGGCACGACTGAAAGGCCGTGGCCGTTCGCTACTCGAGCTCGGATGCGGCGCCGGTCTCGTGGCGACGAGCGCGGCACTTGCCGGCTTCCGCGTCTGCGCGACCGACTACTACGAGGACGCGTTGCGCTTTACGGAACTCAACGTCGCCGAACACACCGGCGAGGTACCCGAGACGCGGCTGGTGGACTGGCGGAAGCTACCGAGAGATCTCGGCCGATTCGATCTCGTCGTCGGATCGGACGTGCTGTACGAGCGCGCCTATGGGGGCCTGGTTGCGCGCGCGGTGGATATCACCCTCAAGCGCGGCGGCGAAGCGGTGATCGCTGATCCTGGTCGTATCGCCGCTGATGACTTCGTGCGCGATGCGGCTGAGCGCGGATTGCAGCTAGTGGCTCACGAGCAGGTGCCGTTCGTCGAGGGCGCGATTCGGCAGAAGATCAGCCTGTACCGGTTGCGCCGGTGAGGTAGGTGCTAGGTGCTAGGTGCTAGGTGGTTTTGGGTTGGTCGGCGCGAGGAGCAGGAGCGAGCGCAACGCGCGAGCGACGCCAAATAAGCTTCTCGCGAGCGCCAGCGAGCGAGCGCACGCTGACTCGCGCGTTCGCGCGAGTCAGCGCGCGAGTCGCGCCGCCACGACTTCGGCGATGTCGAGGACAGGGACGTTGGATTCCTTCGCTTTGACGCCGTCGCTCATCATCGTCATGATGTCGTTGTAACGGCCAAGATAGCAGGAGTCGTGATACGCGACCGTTAGGCGCTGGCCTTCCTCGGTCTGGAGCGGCACAAGGTCCTTGTCGAGGAGTCGCTCGATATACGTCGAGTGATGCATGACCTCATAATTGCCGCCAAGCTGCGGGAACTCGTTGCCGAGCTGGTGAAAGCAGTGTGGGCAGCTCGTCACGATCGACGTGACCGCATAACGATTCAAGGTCTCAATCGTATTTCGAGCTAATACTTGATACAGATACTCATTTCCCATGCGGCGAGCAGGGTCGCCGTGGCAGTGTTCCTCCTGGCCGAGGATGGCGAAGCGGATGCCGCACGCCTGAAGGATGCGCGCGAAGGCGACGGTGATCTTCTTGGCGCGGTCGTCGAAGGATCCCATGCAGCCGACCCAGAACAATACGTCCGGCCGCTCGCGACGCTCGGAGAGCTCGGCCATCGTCGGGATGTTCAGGCCTTCTGCCCAGCGCGCACGATCAGCGGCATCGAACGCCCACGGCGCGCCGTTGCGCTCCAGGGACTCGAACGCCGGCTGGATTTCGGCGGGGAAGCGCGACTCCGACAGGACGAGGTTGCGACGCATCTGGTTGATGATGTCGAGCTGATCGATCGACACCGGACACTCTTGCACGCAGGCGCGGCAACTCGTGCACTGCCAGAGCTCTTCCTCGGTGATGTAGTTGTCGAGCAGCCGGCGCGCGAGCGGGCCGCCGCCGTTGCCTAACGACTCGGCGGCGTCGCGTCCCTCGCCGTGCACGAGGTCGGAGCCGAAGAAGGCCAAGCTCGACCCCGTGACGGCGGGACCCTTCTCCATCAATCGCTGCCGCGTGTTGACGACGATCTTGCGCGGACTGAGGACCTTGCCCGTTATGTTCGCCGGACACGCCGCCGTACATCGGCCGCACTCGGTGCACGAGTATCCGTCGAGGAGGTTCTTCCAGGTCAACTGCTCGACGTCGGCGGCACCGAAGGTCTCGCTCTCAGCCTCGAGATTCATGGGCCGCATCACGGCCCCTGAGCCTAGACAACTCGTATTGGAGAAATAGACGTTGATCAGTGAGCTGACGACGTGCAAATGCTTCGAATACGGCAGGTAATTGAGGAAAATCAGGACCAGGAGCACGTGCGCCCACCAGAACGCGCGTTGACCGCCGAGCGCGGAGCGTGGCGCGAGATTGTGAAACGGCGCCGCGAGCGCGCGCGAGATGAACTTCTCCGGACCAACGGCTTCCGGTTGCAGGATCGAGAGGAATGCATTCGCGAAGAGCAGCGTCACCATCAGGCCGGCGATCAAGCCGAGGATGATGTACGCGTCGAGGTGCTCGATGCGGTCACCCTCGAGTCGCTTCGGATGCAGTACGAGGCGCCGATAGAACGCAAACGCGACGGCGGCGAGCACGAAGACCGCGAAGGCGTCCTGCGAGAGCGCGTACAATGCATAGAACGGATGCCAGAGCACGCGCTCATACGAGAAGCCGCCCCACACGCCCTGGATGAAGATCTCGATCGTGCCCGCGGTGAGCACGATGAAGCCCCAGAAGATCGTGGCGTGCATGACGCCGGCAATCGGTTCACGCAGAATCTTCGTCTGCGCGATGCCAATCTTCAGCACGTTCGAAAGCCGCCACCAGGGATGGTCCGTGCGGTCCTCGGGAAGACCGAGACGGAGGTAGCGCACGAGCCGCTGAACGTTCAGCGAGAAGATGCCGGCAGCAACGGCGAGGACGACGAGGAAAAGGACGTTCTGCGCGGTCATGCGATGCGCCCCGGGGTCAGTGGCCCTTCTTCGCCTCGCGCACGGCTTGCGTGAGCGCCGGCACGACCTCGAGCACGTCGCCGATGATGCCGTAGTCCGCCACTTTGAAGATCGGCGCTTCCTTGTCCCTATTGATCGCGACGATCGTCTTGGAGGAGCGCATGCCGGCGAGGTGTTGGATGGCACCCGAGATCCCGACGGCGACATACAGCTGAGGACTCACCTGCCGCCCCGTCTGGCCGATCTGGTCGGCATGTGGCCGCCAGCCCTCGTCGGTGACGGCACGTGTCGCACCGACCGCGGCGTTGCCGAAGGCGTCGGCCAGATCTTCAACAAGTTTGAAATTCTCGGGCGCCTTGAGTCCCCGTCCACCAGCGACGATTACCGGGGCGTCGGCGAGGTCGGGACGGCCCTTCGAGCCCTCGACGACTTGCGTCACCTTCACGCGCGCTGCGCTTGGATCGGCTGCGGGTGCGATCGTCTCCGCCCGCACCGTACGTGGCGACTCTTGTGCGGAGAACGCACTCGGCCGCACGCTGACAATTGCCGGTGAGCCGCTAATCGTGAGCGTTATCATAACTTTGTTGGCGTACCCGGGATGCTTCACGGTGAGCGCGTCACCGGCAACCTCGAGGTCGACAATGTCGCTCACGATCGGGGCGTCGAGCTTCGCGGCGAGCCGCGGACCGAGGTCGCGACCCTGCGCGGAGAAGCCGAGCACGATCGCCCGATAGCTGGCGCTCTTCGCGCGGGCGGCGATCGTTGCAGCAATCGATTCGCGCTCGAAGGTCGCGAGGGCAGGATGCTCGAGCGCAATCACGACGTCGGCGCCATATCGGCCAAGCGCGTCGGCTTTCTGCGCGACGCCCGGCGCTCCAGCGACGAAGGCATGTACTTCCCCGCCACCCGTCGCGTCGGCCAGACGGCGGGCCGCCGCCACTGCCTCTGTCGCCAACTTCCGGAGCTCTCCGCCGCGCGTCTCGGCAAATACGAGAACGTTCGCCATGTCGTTATGCGCCTCAGAGAACCTTGGCTTCGGTCTGAAGGAGCTTGACCAGCTCCGTAACGGCTCCCGGACCTTCGCCGACGATGCGGCCGGGCGGGCGATCGGGTGGCAATGCCATCCCCTTCACGACGACGCGGATCGGGCCGAGCTGGGCAGGTCTCGATTCGAGAGGTTTCTTCTTTGCTGCCATGATGCCCTTGAGCGACGGATAGCGCGGACGGGCGATGCCCTCGTCGATCGTGACGACCGCCGGCAGGGCGAACTCCACGAGCTCCGCCGCGCCTTCGAGCTCGCGGCGCGCGGACCCTTTGCCATTAGCAATTTCTAACTTCGACGCCGCCGTCACGCACGGAAGACCGAGCAACTCTGCCGTGGCGGTGCCGACGACGCCGGCGGAGGTATCGAAGGCGTGCTTGCCAAAGAACACCAGATCGAATGCACCAGCTTTCAACTCGGCGGCAAGTGCTTTCGCGATCGAGAGCCCATCGAACGGCATGGTGTCGGTCTTGAGCTGAATGGCGCGATCCGCGCCCATGCTCATCGCTTTACGCAGCGTCTCTTGCACCGAATCCGGTCCAACCGCAACAACGACGACCTCCCCGGAGCCGGCCTTCTCCTTCGTCTGTAGCGCGACCTCGACGGCGTAGCCGGCGAAATCGTCCATGTCGAATTTCACACCCTTCTCGTCGATAGCGCTGCTCGAGGCGCCGATTCGAAAGCGGGTCTCGGAGTCGGGAGTGCGCTTGATGCAGACGGCGATCTTCAGCGTCCAGCCTCTCGGGAAAGAACCAGAGCGGAACTTAGCCGCACGCGTGCATGCAGCAAGCGCTGCACGGCAGGTTAAGGATGCCGACGGTCCGGTCGCGGCGACCGTTGACGTCAGCGCACGACGAGCGCGGTACGAACTCGCGAGCGGAATGGCCCGATGATGGGGATCGTGCGCCACACGCCGACGCTGAGATAACGATTTGCGTCGAAGGAGTTCCAGAGGTCCGCGGCAGCGACGAATAGGAGAATTGTTGTCAGGTAGTACAGTGGCCAGAGCTGTGGAAATGGCAGGTCG
>QHUV01000452.1 GCA_003222065.1 Gemmatimonadota bacterium
GCTTGTTCTGACCAGTTGGTCAATACGCGGCGTGCAGGCTCCGCCGTGTCTCCCTCCGCCCACGAGGCGTTTCGCATGGTCACCAAGCAAACGACGTCGCTTAAAGTTGCTCCCCTGTCCGACCGCGTCGTCATCAGGGCGACGGCAGACAGCGAGTCGATGCAGCGCGGGCTCTATATCCCCGATACCGCGAAAGAGAAGCCGCAACAGGGCGAGATCATCGCCGTTGGTCCCGGGCGCTTCGAGAAGGACAAGCGCGTCCCCATGGACGTCAAGGTCGGCGACAAGGTGCTGTACGGAAAATACAGCGGCACCGAGGTCACCATCGATGGTGAGCAATTGCTCATCACCCGTGAATCGGACGTCCTCGCGGTGCTTGGCTGAAGCCAGTGGTCGCTGCCAGTAGTCTGTCGGCTCGCGCCTAGCTCCTAGATCTTAGGTCAGAGCCCTTCACGCCCTCCTACAGGATTCGTTATGCCCGCCAAAGATCTGCAGTTCAATACGGACGCTCGTTCCGCGCTCAAGCGCGGCGTAGATCAACTTGCCGATATGGTGAAAGTCACGCTCGGCCCGAAAGGACGAAACGTCGTTATCGATAAGAAATTCGGCGCCCCGACGGTGACCAAGGACGGCGTCACCGTGGCCAAGGAAATCGAGCTCTCCGATCCGCTCGAGAACATGGGCGCGCAGATGGTGAAGGAAGTCGCGACCAAGACGAGCGATCTCGCGGGCGATGGCACCACCACGGCGACCGTGCTCGCGCAGGCGATCTTCCGCGAGGGCCTCAAGAACGTCACCGCCGGGGCGAACCCGATGGCGTTGAAGCGCGGCATCGATCGCGCCGTCAGCACCGTCGTCGAGGAGCTGAAGAAGATCAGCGTCCCGACCGGGGGCAAGAAGGAGATCGCGCAGGTCGGCTCGATCTCGGCGAACAACGATCCAGAAATCGGGAATCTGATTGCCGAGGCCATGGAGAAAGTCGGCAAGGACGGCGTCATCACGGTGGAAGAGGCCAAGGGCCTCGACACGACGCTCGAGACGGTCGACGGCATGCAGTTCGACCGCGGCTACGTCTCGCCGTACTTCGTGACGGATCCGGAGAAGATGGAAGCGGCGCTCGAGGAGGCGTTCATTCTCATCCACGACAAGAAGATCTCGTCGATGAAGGATCTGCTGCCCGTGCTCGAGAAGGTCGCGCAGCAGGGACGTCCGCTCCTCATCATCGCCGAAGACATCGAGGGGGAAGCGCTCGCGACGCTCGTCGTCAACAAGCTGCGCGGGACGCTGCGTGTGTGCGCGGTGAAGGCGCCTGGCTTCGGCGATCGTCGTAAGGCGATGCTCCAGGACATCGCGGTGGTAAGCGGCGGGAAAATCATCAGTGAAGAGATTGGATTCAAGCTCGAGAACACGACCGTTGGAGACTTAGGCCGTTTCAAGCGCATCGTCGTCGACAAGGAGAACACCACTTTGGTGGACGGTGCCGGCACGGAAGACCAAATTCAGGGACGCATCAAGGAGTTGAAGGCGGAGATCGAGAAGAGCACCTCCGATTACGACAAGGAGAAGCTCCAGGAGCGCCTCGCGAAGCTTTCCGGTGGTGTCGCCATCATCAATGTCGGCGCGGCGACGGAAAGTGAGATGAAGGAAAAGAAGGCCCGCGTCGAGGACGCCTTGCACGCGACGCGTGCCGCGGTCGAAGAGGGAATTGTGACCGGCGGTGGCGTCGCGTTCATCCGAGCACAGGGCGTGCTCAAGCGCCTCAAGCTCCAGGATCCGGAAGAGCAGATCGGCGTCGAGATCGTGCGCCGTGCGATCGAGGAGCCGATTCGCATGATTGTGCAGAACGCCGGCGGTGAAGCCTCGATCGTCGTCGAGCGGGTGCGCGCGTCGAAAGACGACGCATTCGGCTACAACGCGCTCACGGACACATTCGAGAATCTCATTCAGGCAGGCGTCATCGATCCGACGAAGGTCACGAGAATGGCGCTGCAAAACGCGGCATCGATCGCCGGACTGCTGCTGACGACGGAATGCACCGTGGTGGAGCACAGGGAAGAGAAAAGAGGCGCGGCAACGGGTAGCCATGGCGGCGGCATGGATGGCATGTACTAGGAGCTCGCAGCGCTAGTCGAATCGCGAGAATTCTCATGCCCGGTCGGAAAGCTCCCGAGGAGTATCGCCGCAAGGACATTCTCCGCGCTGCGTACGACGTCGCGGCGCGGCACGGCGTCGAGGCGCTTACGGTGCGTGCCGTCGCCGGCCGCGCCGCGGTGAGTCACGGGACCGTGCTGTTCCACTTCAACCGTCGCGACCAGCTGATCGCCTCCCTACTCGACAGCGTGCTCGATGCGACGACGACGCTGCGCGTGCCAGCGGACGTCGAGCGCCTAACGCGGCCAGCCGAGCGTCTGCGCGCGCTGCTCCGCGCCGAGATGGAACGGCTCTCCAGCGACCCACGTCACTATCGGCTTTTTCTCGAGTATTGGGCGCTTGGCGTTCGTAATGCGGCAATTCGCCGGCGGGTGAGCGAGGCGCTCCACGGCTATCGTCGCGCGTTTCGCGACGTGTGCGAGGCGCTCACCCGGGAGGAGCGCGCAGTGCCTCGGCCTTCCGGTACACGAATGAACGGGCGGCTCGCACCGACTCCTGACGGTCTCGCTGAGGTGGCGGTGAGCCTCGTCCACGGCTGTGCTCTCCAAGCCGTCATCGATCCGAAAGCGTTCAGCGTGCAACAGCACTTCGGCTCGGCCGCACGCATGCTCGACGGACATGCCGCTGGGGCGTTGGCGCGCTGAGCTGTGTAGTGGAGCTGGACATAGCCGCGCTCGACGCGCGGACACGTTCCGATTAACGAACGATGTCGTGACTCGGGTTGCAGGTGCCGTTAGGTGCGGCCAGCCGCAAGCGCGTGGTAGGTACGGCCCAACGAGAACGCTCCCGAAGACTGCTCGCGCGTGATAGCGTCAGCGTGAAGCGACCCCAGGGCGCGTGCGTCAGGAACTGCGGCTACGTGCCACGACCGTCGCCATCGGCCACGTTCCGCGGGCGCGCATGCCTACCCCGCGAGATAACCGGTCGAGGCTGTCGCGCAATGCAAAGCCCTCGTTCCTCTCGAAACACGCCGGGCAACCAGTCCTTTCGCGCTCGTGATCACAGCTCAGTTGATATTCCGCGTGAGAGACGTCCTTTCCGTTCCTCGTCACCGACAACAGGGCTCCATACACAACGGCTTCGACGACGTCACCCTTTACGGCGCTGGGTATCTCGATCCGATAGGTCATTGGCTCTTCCTACGTTTACTGATTGGCGGCGAATTCGTCCAGACACGAATCGACCATTGCATCCAACACCTCGTCGTCGCCCTCTTCCTCGAGGACACTCGCCGTGAGCGTCCGAGATTCGGTGACCAGCTTGCGTACAGCGACGACTACCTCGTCGCGCGTTCCCCCATTCGCGTGCAGTTCGCGCGCGAAGGCGCACACCGAGCTCGCCAGGGCGGCGAGCGCGGCACGATGCTGAACGAGTGCGGTCGTCAACGCGATTGCCGTCTCTTCGGGCAGGAAGGGGCCCGTGACGTCATCTTGATCGTCCAATAGTCTGAGGCGACGCCTTACGAGTGGGCGTCGCCAGAAGCGCCAAGAACGAGAGCACGCGCGCGAACTCGGAGAGTGATCACTGCGAGCTGGTGTGCAAACCGCAGGTCGTACGATTCCGAGCAGCGCTGATACGGCCGCAAGCGGTGCGGCCGCAGCCTGACGTCAGGACCGCATCGCGGTCCGGTAGAACTCCTCAACGCACCATGAGACAATCCGGTCCATCAAGGATTCGCGTCATCGTCCTGCCAAGCATCGTTAGGCACGCTGACGATGGCACTTAAACTGAATCTCCCGCATCGGCGACGCGTCGAACGACCGCCTGTCGACGAAACCGGCAGGCGAACGATGCTCGCTGTCCCAGCCCTTGCACTTGACGTAGGGCCATTCCCCTCCAAGTGATGATGATTGCGGCTCATAGATCTGTGGGAGACTCCTGGTTCGTCTCGCTCACGGAAGATCGAGAGTACGGAACAGGCCCCTGCCGGCGGCGGCGCTCGCGCGAAATGCCCGAAGGCGGTCCGCCTAACGTCGGTCCGGAGGGGCTGCCCGTAAGCCGCGGTAACCTCACGATGAACGTGCTCCCGAATCCGGGAGTGCTTTCGACTGAAACGTCGCC
>QHUV01000453.1 GCA_003222065.1 Gemmatimonadota bacterium
CACGTCATACGATCGCCTAACGGCCGATAACGCCGTCGTGCTTCTGATCGACCACCAGATCGGCCCTCTCTGGGAGCTCGAGTTCAACGCGTCACGCCGTCGCGTCGTCGAGCTCGCGACGGTCGCCGAGCGGCTGGGCATTCCGACGATCGTTACCGCCATCGCTCCGGACAACTGGGGGCCGATCATTCCGGAGCTCCGCGCCGTCGTCGGCGATGGTTCAGTTATCGTGCGTCGCATGGTGAATGCGTGGGACGAGCCACGCGTGCGACGTGCCGTCGAATCCACCGGCCGCAAGAAGCTCATCCTTGCCGGGAGCGTCGTCGAGGTGGCCGTCGCGATGTGCGCGCTGGCAGCATCCGGCACCGGTTACGAGGTCTGCACGCCGATCGACGCGTCAGGACAGTCCAGTCATGCCGCGGTCGCGGGATTATCTCGAGCGGGTGTCATCGTCACCACGATGTCGCTTGTCGTCAACGAGATCCTCAGCGACTCGACGAGTTCCATGGGGCGCATGAATCGTGGTGACGTCACGACGACCGAGCATATGTCGGCTGGCGAGATCTTGAGGCGCCGCCTGCGCTCATGTCGGCAGGCGGCGGAGGTCCAGCGACGGCGCAAAGGAGAGTAGCCTGCCGCGCTCGGGAGCTAACACGCGAGCGTCGCGCTTGTCACCGGGCACCGTTGACTTGTCCTCAAAAATCCTGGCGCGAGTATAGGTGCAACGCGCATGATTCCTGATAGTTGCGCAGGGCCGACATTCATTCTCTGACGATCGTGCATCGTTAGGCGCATCGGCTCGGCTGCCGCCTGTAGTGGTTCCATAGAGCGAGGCTGGCGAGCATGGATCACCTATCGATCGAGCAACAGTTTGCCGTCGCCCTCGATGGGTTGATCGAGGAGGTCAAGGAGGATCGCTCCATCTTGGCGGCGATTCTCTGCGGCAGTCTGTCGCACGACACGGTGTGGGCGAAGTCCGACATCGATCTGGTGCTCGTCACGATCGACGACCGGAAGGTGAAAGACAGTGGACTGTCGCTCTACGCCGATGGTGTCAACATCCACGCCATGCTGACCGCTCGCGCGCAGTTTCGGAGCATGGTGGAGGG
>QHUV01000454.1 GCA_003222065.1 Gemmatimonadota bacterium
GTTGAGACTCAATCCCGGGTTCTTTAGAACCGTCTACACCGACTTGCTCAACGAGAAAAAGACGCCCGCCAAGATCGAGGCGGCACTGCGGGCCGTCGATGCGTACATCGAGGGGCGCGCGACGACGCTCTTTGCGCCGGTAATCGAATATCTTCGCGATGTCGGCGAAGCGCGGTCGTGTACGGAGATCGAGAATTATTTCGAGCGCAACCACGGTGTCGCCGGTGTCACGCTCGCCTGTGAGTACCTGGCCGATCAGGGCCTCATCGGCAAGGCGTCCACGACTGTGCAGCTGACGAAGCGGAGCAACATCGAGGTGCAAGAACTGGCGTTCTATTACTTAGAGCCGCATCGCACCTAGCTCCCTGGGCGACGAGTCGGAAAGGCTGCTTCACGGAGCGTCCCAATGAACGCGAATCACTCGATGCCGCGATCAAACCGATGAGAGCCACCCTTTCCACTCGCACCAAGACCAAGACAGCTCACCGCCAGACGGCAACCGGAACCAACTCGAGGCGACAGGCATCCCCACGGTCGACGATCGCCGTGCAGGGCGCGCGCGTCCACAACCTCAAGAACATCTCGGTCGAGATCCCCCGCGATAAGCTCATCGTCATCACTGGTCTCTCTGGCTCCGGGAAATCCAGCTTGGCATTCGACACTATTTACGCCGAGGGTCAGCGGCGCTACATGGAATCACTGTCCAGCTTCGCGAAGCGCTTTGTCAGCCAGGTGACCAAGCCGGACGTGGACTTCGTGTTCGGGCTCTCACCAGTCATCTCGATCGAGCAGAAAACAATCGGCAGCAACCCGCGCTCGACCGTCGGCACGATGACAGACATTGCGAGTTATCTCAACCTGCTCTATGCCACTGTGGGCGAGGCGCATTGCCCACGCACCGGAGAGCCAACACCCAACCGAACTGCGGGCCAGATTCTCGAATCCATCCTGGCGCTGCCAGCGGGGACCGAGGTCGAGCTGCGGGCGCCGGTGTTCCGGGTCTACGGTGAGGAGCTGGACTTCGTGTTCACCGAAGTCCGCAAGAAGGGATGCCGGCGGCTCATCATCGACGGCAAGCTCGTTGACATTTCGGCCGAAGTCGACCTCGACGAGTCGAGCGTTAGGCACATGGATGCCGTCGTCGATCGGCTCATCGTGGCGCCCAGGCACGAGAAGGCCATCAAAGCCGCGATCGCGGCCACGCTGATCGTAGGCGACGGGCTGCTCCAGGTTGACATCATTCGCGGCGCCAGTGCCGCCGAGCGTGAGCGTTTCTATCGCGGGCTGTGCAGCCCCACGCATCATCTCGTGTACGGCGAGATCCAACCCGAGTACTTCGTCTTCAACAATCCCGAGAGCGCGTGTCGCACCTGTGGAGGACTCGGCGTCTACAAGCTGACCCATCCCGAGCTGCTCGTCCCCGACCCACGCCGCAGCATCCGCGGCGGCTGCTTCCTCCGCGAGGCCTTCAAGTACAACCCCGACACCTGGGACGGCGCGATGATGTACAGTTTGTCCAAGGCGTTCGGGTTCTCCCTCGATGCGCCCTGGGAAGAGTTGCCGGCATCGGCTCGCGATATCGTTCTCAACGGCATCGAGAAGAAGATCGTGATCGTCGCGCCCCCCGAGGCGAAGGTGACCCGCGACGATCGCGTCGGCCGCGAGGTTGGGTTCCACGGAATCGCGCGCCGAATCGAGCGTCACTATCGGCGCTACCGCCAGCGAGGTGAGGGAAGCGAAGGAATGGAGGCGTGGCTCGACAAGGTGATGGTGGAGCACGTGTGCCCCGACTGCAACGGCGCGCGACTCCGTGCGACCCGACTGCTGTTTCGGATCGAGGGCAAGTCGATCTACGACATGGGTCAGCTCCACTTCGACGAGCTCTATCAGTTTCTGACGAAGGTAAAGCCGACCGGGCGGGGCGCCGATGCCGGTCGTCAAGTGCTCAAAGAGATCCGCGGTCGCCTCGAGCTGCTGTTAGGCATCGGCCTGGATTACCTCAACTTCAACCGTCGATCGGGCACGCTCTCCGGCGGCGAATCACAGCGCATTCGCCTCTCGACGCAGATTGGCTCGGGACTGATGGGGATGCTCTACGTCCTCGACGAGCCGAGCATCGGCCTGCATCCGAAAGACAACGCGAAGATGATCGCCACCTTGGAGAACCTGCGCGACATCGGCAATACGGTCATCGTGGTTGAACACGACGAGGACACCATCCGAGCGGCGGACCACATCGTGGAGATGGGTCCGGGTCCCGGCGTGCATGGCGGTACGGTAGTCGTGCAGGGCACGATCGACGACGTGCTGAGATGCCGGGAGTCACCGACTGGACAGTATCTGTCGGGAAGACGCTCCATCGCGATTCCGCTAAAACGCCGGAATGGAATTGGTAAGACCGTCGTCGTACGGGGCGCCCGAGAAAACAACCTCAGAAGCGTCGATGTCTCATTCCCGTTAGGCAAGCTGGTGGCGATCACCGGCGCCTCGGGCTCGGGCAAGAGCACGCTCGTCAACGAGGTGCTCTACAAGGCACTCTGGAAGCGGCTAGTAGATACGCGCACTCTCCCTGGCGCCCACGACGCCGTCGAGGGCGTGGAGCACGTGCACAAGGTCGTGAGCATCGATCAGTCGGCGATCGGACGGAATAGTCGCTCCAACCCAGCGACCTATATCGGCTTTTACGACACCATTCGCGATCTCTTCGCCCAAGCGCCCCTTTCCGTCGAGCGCGGGTACAGGCCTGGGCGATTCAGCTTCAACGTCAAAGGCGGGCGCTGCGAGGAGTGTCAGGGCGAAGGGGTGATCAGGACGCAACTCTACTTCATGCCCGACGTCGAGGTGACCTGCGGCGCGTGCAAAGGCGCCCGCTTCAACAGCGAGACACTCGAGGTCACGCTTCGCGGCAAGACGATTCACGACGTCCTCACCATGTCGGTCGAGGAAGGGATGGCCTTCTTCGAGCGCGACCCCGCGGTCGGCAAGAAGATCGAGGTCCTGAACGACCTCGGTCTCGGCTACCTCACACTGGGT
>QHUV01000015.1 GCA_003222065.1 Gemmatimonadota bacterium
ACCGTGGGCCAGCTGCTGCGCCATATGTCCGGTCGGCCCGCGGTAACGGGGTGGAGTTCGCCCTGACGACTGCACCGACGACCGTACCGCTGTCGTCGAGCGCAGCTCACTCGCGATACGCGCAGGCGCTCGAGTACCTCTTCGCCCGTACCACCGGACCGTTCAAGTTTGGCCTCGAGCGGACGATCGCCCTTCTCACGGCGCTCGGCGACCCGCATCGCGCTTATCCGTGCCTCCACATCGCGGGCACGAACGGGAAGGGAAGTAGCGTCGCGACTGCCGAGGCCCTGCTCCGCGGCAAAGGGCTTCGCGTCGGAACGTACACATCGCCGCACCTCGTTGATTTCCGCGAGCGCATCGTCGTCGATGGCAGCCGCATCAGCGCCGAAGAGGTCATCGAGTTCGTGGAACGCTGGACACCGCTGGTCGAATCCCTCGGCGCGACGTTCTTCGAGGCAACCACGGCACTCGCCTTTGCGCACTTTGCGCGGGAGCGAGTGGACGTCGCGCTTGTCGAGACTGGGCTCGGTGGCCGCCTCGATTCGACGAACGTGATTGATCCGATCGCGGCGGGGGTTACGACCATCGACTACGATCACACGGAGTACCTCGGTACTACCCTCGAGGAGATTGCCGCCGAAAAAGCAGGGATCTATAAACCGGGAAAACCCGCGATCGTTGGAGAGCGAGACGTAGCCGTTCAGGGAGTGCTCGCGCGCGATGCGCGCGCTGCGGGCGCCACGCCGGTGCGCGTCGTCGCCGAAGAATGCCTCATCAGTGATGTCGACATCGACGCGGCTGGCACCTCGTTCATGCTCGACGGTCTTGGCGGGCACCGGCGGCTACACACCCCATTGGCAGGAAGACATCAAGCTGAGAATGTCGCCTTCGCTCTCGTGCTGCTCGACGCCGCGGGTCTGCCTTACGCGACGACACTCGACGAAGCCGCTCACTCCTTGGCTGGCGTGCGCGTTGCCGGCCGCTTCCAGAGCGAGGGCCGCTACATCTTCGACGTCGCGCATAATCCGGAAGGATCGGCGGTTTTGGCCAGTACCCTCGCGGCGGTACGACCAGCAGCACCGGTCGTCGCACTCTTCTCGGTGCTCACTGACAAGGATTGGCGCTCGATGATGCGCAGTCTCGCGCAATCGGTATCGCATTTCGTGCTCACCGTTGCGCCGAGCGCGCCACCGAATCGCGTGTGGGATGTGAACGAAGCGGGACGCTTCGCCGCGAATGAAGCGATCGCCGCGGAAGTGATCAAGGACTTTGATACCGCCCTCTCACACGCCTCATCGCTCGGCCAAACCACACTCGTTACGGGCTCATTTCACACCGTTGGTGACGCGATGGCTCGCTTGCAAGCGTCTCCGCTGTCCCGGTAGTTTGTACGATGGCTCAAGGCGCCCTGCCCGGCTTTCGCGATTTCTATCCCACCGAGTTCGCCCAGCGCGCCTACATCGCGCGCATTTGGCGCGACGTCGCGCGGCGTTATGCGTTCGTCGAGTACGACGGTCCGCCGCTGGAGCCACTCGAGCTTTACACCAGGAAGAGCGGCGACGAGATCGTTGCGCAGTTGTACAACTTCACCGACAAGGGGGGCCGGGAAGTCGCGCTCCGCCCGGAGATGACACCGACGCTCGCGCGCATGGTCGCCGCGCGGGCGAACGCGCTGCGCAAGCCCGTACGTTGGTTTTCGTTGCCGCAGCTCTTTCGGTATGAACGACAACAGAAGGGTCGTCTCCGCGAGCACTTTCAGCTCAACGTCGACATCATCGGCGAGAGCGGCGTCACGGCGGACGCCGAGCTTCTTGCCGTCGCCATCGACATCATGCGCGAATTTGGTCTATCGCCCGACGACGTTCGCGCGCGCGTCAGCGATCGCCGACTGCTTCGCGCCTTGCTGGAGCGATTAGGCGTCGGTGACGAACAGCTTCCCGCCGTCTTTGGCATCATCGACAAGATCGAGCGCCAACCGCGGGAAGTGTCGGTCGAGAAACTGAGCGCCCTCGGTGTGAGTAGCGAGTCGGCTGATTCGCTCTTCTCGCTGATGGACGGCCTGACGTTGGATGCGTTGCGTGCTCGCTTCGGCGATACGCCGGCGATCGCCGAGCGCATCGCGGATCTGGAGCGTTACTATACGTATCTCGCGGATCTGGGCGTCGCGGAGTGGGTCCAGCTCGATCTCTCGATCGTGCGTGGCTTGGCATATTACACGGGCATCGTCTTCGAGCTCTTCGACGCCCGCGGGGAGTTCCGGGCCATTTGCGGCGGTGGGCGTTATGATAACTTGCTAAAGTCACTCGGCGGGGTCGATCTGCCCGCCCTCGGCTTTGGCATGGGCGACGTCGTGCTCGGCGAGCTGTTGCGGGCGCGCGGGCTGAGCGACGTGCCGATCGGCGAGCCGGATTTTTGGGTCGCCGCCGCCGAAGATGGCGATCTGCGGGACGTCATGCTCGCCGCGACGCAACTGCGGCGTGCCGGTGCATCAGTGGAGTATGCGCTCCGGCCGCAGACGCTCAGCAAGCAGCGCAAGGCAGCCTTCTCGGCCGGGGCAACCTATTTCATCACCGTCGGCGCTGACTTCGCCGAGCGTGGCTCGGTTCAGGTCGACGAGGTACAACACGTCGAGGGCGCGGGCGCAAGTCTCGTCGATCGCTTGGAAGAGATGCCGAAAACACTGGCCAGCATTATCGCGCTCGTCCGTGATGTATAGTCTCTGAATTTCGATTCACGATCTATCAAATGGCAGACGACAAGAAGCTCACGACACGGACGGAAGACTTCAGCGCCTGGTACAACGAGGTCGTGCTCCGCGCCGAGCTTGCCGACTATTCGCCGGTCCGCGGCTGCATGGTCATTCGGCCGAACGGCTACGGCATCTGGGAGCGCATGCAGCGCGCCCTCGATGACATGTTCAAGGAGACGGGACATCGCAACGCGTATTTCCCGTTGTTCATCCCCGAGAGCTTCCTCCGGCGCGAGGCAGAGCACGTCGAAGGCTTCGCGCCCGAAACGGCCGTCGTCACGCACGGCGGCGGCAAGAAGCTCGAAGAGCCGCTGATCGTTCGACCCACGTCGGAAACAATCATCTACGCGATGTTTGCGAAGTGGGTCCAGAGCTATCGTGACCTGCCCTTGCTGATCAACCAGTGGGCGAACGTCGTTCGATGGGAGATGCGCACGCGCCTCTTTCTACGAACGCTGGAATTTCTCTGGCAAGAGGGTCATACCGCGCATGCCACGCATGACGAAGCCGAGGAAGAGGCACGCATGATCCTCGGGCTGTATCGCGACTTCATGGAAGGCTGGATGGCGATGCCCGTCATCACCGGCCTCAAGACGGACTCCGAACGGTTCGCGGGCGCGCTCCGTACGTACGCGTGCGAGGCGATGATGCAGGACAAGAAGGCGTTGCAGGCCGGGACATCTCACAACTTGGGTCAGAATTTCGCGAAGGTCTTCGATCTCAAATTCCAATCGGAATCGGGGAGCCAGGAGTTTGCGTGGAACACGAGTTGGGGTGTGTCGACGCGGCTCATCGGCGGACTCGTTATGACGCACGGTGACGACAAGGGAGTGCGAATTCCGCCGCTCCTCGCCCCAACCGAGATCGTCGTCGTTCCTATCTATCGATCCGACGAGGAGCGGGGACGCGTGCTCGAGGCAACGACGCGCATCGTCTCCATGCTCACCGACTGGGAGCGCCGTGATCCCGGGCGTCTGCGCGTCCACCTGGATGCGCGCCAAGGCATCAAACCCGGCGCGAAGTACTACGAATGGGAATTGCGGGGGGTGCCCGTTCGTATGGAGATCGGTCCCAAGGACCTCGAGAAGAATCAGGCGATGCTCGTCCGGCGAGACACCGGTGAAAAGCGTCCCGTGTCCCTCGACACTATCGGAGAGGACGCGAGTGACCTGCTGACGCGCATCCAGGCCGACATGCTCGCTGCCGCTCGTGAGCGGCAGGACGCAAACAGCATTCGCGGCGTTGTCGACTACGACCGTTTCAAGCAGATCATGGAAGACGACGGGGGGTTCGTCTACGCTGGGTGGTGCGGCGATGCCGCGTGTGAGGCGAGCATCAAGGAGGAAACCAAGGCAACGATTCGCGTCCTGCCTGACGAGGAGTTTCGCTCTGCGGAAGCGCCGACGCACTGCCTGCGCTGCGGCCGGCCAGCCACCTCCGAAGCGACATGGGCCAAGGCGTACTGAGCGCGGGCTTCGCGCGCAGCGCCGGGCTTCTGCGCTGCGAAGGCGTGCCGCTCGATACCATCGGCGAGGTCGCGGGGACCCCGAGCTATGTCTATAGCACGTCGACGATTCGCAATCGTTATGACCTGTTGAGTGATACGATCGCTTCCGTACCGCACCGAATTCACTATACGCTCAAGGCGAATTCGAATCGCGCGATTCTGCGATTGGTTCGCTCCCTCGGCGCGGGAGCGGATGTCGTTTCCGGGGGCGAGCTGTTTCGGGCCAGACAAGCCGGGTTTACGGGCGAGGAGATCATTTTCGGAGGAGTAGGGAAGACGGCGCGCGAGCTCGCCGAGGCGCTGGATGCCCGGGTGTTACTCGTCAACGTCGAGTCCGAGATGGAGCTGCATCTCGTCGACGAGATCGCCGCACGGCGACGCATCCGCGCGCCGGTCTCCATCCGGGTGAATCCAGAGATTACCGTTGATGCCGCACACCAGTACATCCGAACCGGCGAGCGCGGACAGAAGTTTGGTGTGCCGTTCGACGACGCGCGCCGTGTCGCTGAGCTGGCGGCGACGCTCCCGCACGTGACGTTGCTCGGTCTCGACATGCACCTGGGCTCGCAGCTCTCCCGCGTCGATCCCTATCGCGTTGGTACCGAGCGCCTAACGAGTATCGCCGCGGACCTGCGCGCGCGTGGCGTTGGCTCGCTCAAGTATCTCGACATTGGCGGCGGCCTCGGTGTTCGCTACGACAGCGAGGAGCCGCCCGATCTGGCTAGATTCGCCGAATCCGTCTTGCCGTTGGTCGCCGCGAGCGGACTGCAGCTCATCATGGAGCCGGGCCGCTTCGTCGTTGGCAACGCGGGAGTGCTTCTGACACGGGTGCTATATCGCAAGCACAGTGGCGGGAAGGAGTATGTCATCACGGATGCCGGGATGACCGAGCTGCTGCGGCCCTCGCACTACGGCGCCTTTCACCGGATTGAGGCAGTGCGCGCTGACAACGGCCATATTCGCGCCGACGTTGTTGGCCCGGTGTGCGAGAGCGGGGATTTTCTCGCTCTCGACCGCGATGTCCAAAACGTGCGGCCCGGTGATTTGCTGGCCGTCTTCGATGTTGGCGCCTACGGATTCGTCATGGCATCGAACTACAATAGCCGCACGCGCGGCGCCGAGGTTCTCGTCGATGGCGATCGCTTCGCGATCGTCACCGAGCGAGAGCGTTACGAGACGCTGGTGCAGCAGGAAGTCGATGACCCTGAGTGGAGGAGCTGATGCGCATCGGCCTGATGTCCGACTCGCACGATCGCGTCCCCGCCGTCGCCGAGCTGCTGCGTCTCATGATGGAGGGCGGAGTGGGGATGGTGCTCCACGCTGGCGATTACTGCGCGCCGTTCGTGCTTCGCCCATTCGAGGAGACCAAGCTCTCCTTGGCGGGCGTGTACGGCAACAACGACGGTGACAAGCAAGGCTTGTTGACGAGAGCGCAGAGCGCCTTCGGCACGGAGCTCTTCGACTCGCCGCATAGCTTCGAGATCGGCGGACAGCGGTTACTCCTCGTGCATGACATCGGGGACGTGCAGCAGCGCTCGATCGAATCCCACGCGATCGTCATACACGGCGGCACGCACAAGCAGGAAATGAAATCGCGTGGCGATACGCTGATCGTGAATCCCGGCGAGGCATGCGGCTGGCTCTTTGGAACGCCGTCGGCGGCCATCCTCGACCTCGACACGAAGCAGGTGGAGTTTCTCGTGCTCGAACCGTCCGAGTGGCGCCACTGATGAGCTCTCGCGTTCTCATCCTCGATTACGGCTCGCAATACACGCAGCTCATCGCGCGGCGGGTGCGCGAGGCTCGCGTGTACTCGGAGATTCATCCGCCGACGCGAACGGCTGAATGGATACGTGAGTGGGCGCCGACGGGAATCATTCTCAGCGGCGGACCAAACTCCGTATACGACGAGAACGTCCCGACGGCGCAATTGGCCACGCTCGAGATCGCGCCGGTATTGGGCGTGTGCTACGGGATGAATCTCATGGCGTATCTCAACGGCGGTGAAGTCGCGCCCGCCAACAGCCGCGAGTACGGCCGCGCGGAAGTGTATCTCTGTCCGCACAGCGGGCCGCTCTTTCGTGGTTTCGACGACAATGAGCCATTCGTTGCCTGGATGAGCCACGGCGATCAAGTGCGCTCGCTGCCTCCAGGCTTCGTGACCGTCGCGCACAGCGATGGCTCGCCGATCGCGGCATTTCGCCATGAGTCGAAACCGTGGTACGGCGTCCAGTTCCACCCCGAGGTGGCCCACACGCCGCGTGGCAGTGAGGTGCTCGAAAACTTTCTGTTCGAGGTTTGCGGTGCGACGCCGTCATGGACGCCGAGCATGTTCATCGATGACGAAATTGCAAAGATTCGAAACACGGTCGGGAATCGACGCGTCATCTGCGGCCTGTCCGGAGGCGTCGACTCCTCGGTCGCGGCCACCCTCGTCCATCGGGCCATCGGCAACCAGCTCACCTGTGTGTTTGTCGATACCGGACTGCTACGCCTCCACGAACGCGAGCAAGTGGAGCGGACCTTTCGGGCGCACCTCGGCATCGAGCTGATCACCGTCGATGCATCAGACCGTTTTCTCGATGCGCTCCGCGGCGTCGAGGACCCGGAGGAAAAACGTCGCATCATCGGTCACACGTTCATCGATGTCTTCGAAGATGCGACGCGCAGTGCCGGCGACGCCGAATTCCTGGTGCAGGGCACGCTCTACCCGGATGTCATCGAGTCGGCTTCGCCTCGCGGTGGTCCCTCGGTCACCATCAAAACACATCACAACGTCGGCGGCCTCAAGCCGGGGATGCGCTTCACGCTCATCGAGCCGTTGCGCGAACTGTTCAAGGACGAGGTGCGCAACGTCGGGCGCGAGCTTGGACTGCCGGAGGCAATGATCGGCCGCCACCCGTTCCCCGGTCCGGGGCTTGGGATTCGCGTGCTCGGGCCGGTCACCAAAGTATCGCTCGACGTCCTCCGCCAAGCAGACGCGATTTACCTCGAGGAGATTCGCGAGGCTGATCTGTACGACCGCATCTGGCAAGCATTCGCGGTCCTGCTCCCGATTCGCAGCGTCGGCGTCATGGGCGATTATCGCACGTACGAGAATGTCGTTGCCTTACGCGCAGTGACCAGCACCGACGGCATGACCGCCGATTGGTATGAATTTCCCCACGACGTACTCGGACGGATCTCCAATCGCATCATCAACGAAGTGCGCGGCATCAATCGCGTCGTGTACGATGTGAGCTCGAAACCGCCAGCCACGATCGAGTGGGAGTAGGCAAAAGAGCGAGCTCTCTTGCCGTAGCGTTAGACGCCTTTTTCCTCCAGCAACGCCAGGAATTCCTTCGGTTCTTTGATCGTGAGCAGCCGCTGCGGCACGTCGGACTCTTTGCTGAACTGCGCGATCTTACCGAGGACTGGGAGATATTGGTTCGACACCTCGAGCGGCGGCGCGACAATGAGAAAAAAGAAGTTTACAGGCTTCTCATCGATCGCCTTGAAGTCGACACCACTCACTTTCCGGCCGAAGGCCACGCGTAAGCGATTGACGACCAGCGATCGGCAATGGGGAATCGCGATGCCCCGGCCGATCCCCGTCGAGCCGAGGTTCTCGCGGCGCTTCAACATCTTGAACAACATCCCATCCGACTTCTCGTCCAACTTCAGCAGCGCAATCAGCTCCTTCAAAATCTCGTCTTTCGTGGTGCCCTGGAGGTTGAGCTGGATCGCGTCTTCGCTGAAGAATTCTCGCAGTTCCATCGAGCGTCGTGCCTCGTACGATGAGATGAACGCCCGAGCGCGCCCGGGCAAAACGCAAACTGCGAAGTTACCGAGCGTTGGAAGTCGTGTCAAATGCTGACATTGCATGGACTTCGACCGCTTCTTAACTTCACCGGATGAAACGCTTTCCCTTTGCGCTCGACGCCGAGGTGCCGCTCTACCTCGCGCCGATGGCTGGCGTCTCGGAGTCGCCGTTCAGACGACTCTGCCGCCGCTTCGGCGCTGACGTTGTTGTCACGGAGTTTCTCTCCGCCGAAGGGATTCGCCGCGAGAATCCAGGAACGGTCGACAAACTTCGTTTTGACTCCGACGAGCGACCGATTGGCGTGCAGATCTTTGGCGCCGATGCCGTCGCGATGGGCGAGGCCACTGCTCTGGTCACCGACGTGTTCGGACCGGAATTCATCGACATCAACTTCGGTTGCCCGGTCAAGAAAGTCGTTAGGCGCAACGGCGGTTCGGGCTGTCTTCGCGACCTCGGGCTTGTTCAGGACGTCATTCGTCGCGTCGTTCAGAGTACGCACCTGCCGGTGACGTGCAAGATTCGCAGTGGGTGGAACGACGAGATGCGTGACCCGGTCGCGATCGCGCGGCGGTGCGAGGATGCCGGCGTGCGGGTCCTTACGCTCCACCCCCGCACCCGCACGCAGATGTACACGGGGTCCGCACGCTGGGACGAGATCGCGGCGGTGGTCGACGCCTTGAGTATTCCTGTACTCGGGAATGGAGACATCAAGACGCCCGAGGACGCCGTGCGCATGCGCCGGCAGACCGGTTGCGCCGGGATCATGATCGCCCGCGGATCCTTCGGGCAGCCGTGGATCTTCGATCAAACCCGAGATCTCCTCGAGGGCCGGCCGAAACGGCCCGACCCGGGGATCGAGGAGCGCTTTCGCGTGGCCCTCGAGCACGCACGGATGGCCGAGGAATACGAGCCCGATCGGCGCGGTGCGGCGATCGAGTTTCGGAAGCACCTCGGTTGGTACGTCAGGGGCCTTCCTGGATCCGCGGACCTGCGCAAGCGACTTCATGCCGTGTCGTCGTTAGGCCATGTCGAGGGCATATTCGAGGAGTACCTTCGGGATGGCCATCGCCTTGCTTCGCTCGAGGCAACAGCCGTCGGCGAGGAGGTGCTCGAGGTCACCTCCGCATGAGACGCGAGCACGTTCGCGACCTGCTGGCGCGGGTCGCGAGCGGCGCTCTCAACGTCGATGAAGCGCTCGGCCGTCTCGCCTTCGAACCCGCGGAGTCGTTAGCCTTCGCGACGATCGACCACCATCGGGCCCTCAGGCAAGGATTTCCCGAGGTCGTGTTCGGAGAAGGAAAGGCCACCGACCATCTGCTGGAGATCGCCACACGGATCGCCGAGCGAGGCGAGGGATTGCTCGTCACGCGGCTGGCTCCCGACGCCGCCTCCGTGCTCGCTACGCGGTTTCCGACGATCGAGCTGAATGCCGTTGGACGCACCGCCTATTTGCCACCCGTAGAGCCCATTCCGGCTGGGCGGGGCAACGTTCTGCTCGTTACCGCCGGTACATCCGACCTCCCGGTCGCCGAGGAGGCAGCCGTAACCGCTGCAGCCTTCGGCAATTGCGTCTCCCAGCTCGTGGACGTTGGAGTGGCGGGCATTCACCGATTGCTGGCGCGACGCGATGAGCTCATCGCGGCGTCGGTCATCATTGTCGTTGCTGGAATGGACGGCGCTTTGCCGTCCGTGATCGGCGGGCTGGTCGGAGTACCCGTTATCGCCGTCCCAACAAGTGTAGGTTATGGCGCCTCCTTCCACGGCCTGGCCGCGCTCCTCACGATGCTCAACAGTTGCGCGGCGGGCATCACAGTCGTCAACATCGATAACGGTTTTGGCGCGGCCGTCGCGGCGTCGCGCATCAACCACGTCTGAGTAGCGGTTGGCAGAGAGAGCCGCCCGCCCTGCCTTGCGCCTCAAGCTGCCTCACGTGACGAACCAGACGAGTGCGCACGCTCCTGCGATGGTGACCCACCCCCACCCCTGGCCCGCGACACTTTCGACGCTGGCCCTGGTCGTCGCTATTGCCGTTGCCGCCTTGTGCATCCGCGGGCTATTGCCTGCGTCGGCGACTCGATTCAAGAAGCCGCTTGTCGCGGGCGCTCTTCTCGTCGCCTCACTGCTCGTGCTATTTACGGGAGGCGTGAGCTCCTCCCTCGCGACAGTCGGCATTGCCGCGTGGGGAATGGCAGAGTGTTTCGGGCTCGCCATTGGAGCGGCTGGGTTTCTGCTTGCCGCGGCTTCCGCCACGCTCGCGCTTACGGGACGGAACCCGGGATCAGTCACGATTGGCGGCGCTATGCTCGCCGCCACGGTTGGCGCCTTGCCGTACTTCTACGCGCGGAGCTTGGCGGCGATGCAAGCTCGCCGAGACCGACGCGTCACGCGGCTCGAGGCGCATATCGCCCGGCCGACACCGACGCGCCCCATGCCGACCGAAGCGCTCAAGCGAGAAGTCCTACTCTCGGTCGAGCGCACAGAGGCGACTAAGGATCTGGCGACGCTAGACGGTCTGCTTCGCGACGTCCGTGATCTGCTGCAGGCTGACGAAGCGATATTTTGGCGTTGGAGCGAGGATAGGGACACGCTCCTCCCGACCGCGTGGTCTACAGAAGAAAGTCCTCGTCCTCAATTCTTCCGCGTGAAGGACTGGGGGCCGCTCGCACGTTGGTCGGCACGCGAGCGCATCGTGACGTTCGATGGCACCGATGACGCGCCATCGCTCGTCGCTGCGCCTGTCATCGGAGGGAGCATCGAGGATCAAGCCGAAATGCTGCACGGGGTGATCACGCTGAGCCGCGATAGCGGACTCGCTCTCAGCCGTGACGCGGTCAAGGCATGGTTGCCGCGCTTCGCCGCACAGCTGTCCGCGTATCTCGATCTCTTCGACATGCGCACGCACTACGCGCGAAATAGCCGGCGGAATCAGGCGCTGATTGAAGCCCTCGAACGGCTTCAGGTGCATAAGAGCGCGGAAGCACTCGGAAGCGCCGTCTGTGAAACGGCGCTCGAGGTCACCTCAGGCAAGTCGGCATTGCTCATTCGCTGGCTCTCGCAGGACGCGTATGGCCTCGTGCAGTATGCGTCGCGGGAGCTAGCACTCGAGCCAGGAATGATCATCGGCAAAGATACGCTCGTGGGGCGCACCTGCCGCGACGGCATGCCGCTACTCCTTCACGATGCGCGCGCTGTGACTCGCTCCGACCCCGCATACACGTCGACGCTCACCTATCGCCCCATTCCCTCGCTGGTCGTGGTTCCGATTGTGTGTGATCAACGCGTGATCGGAGCGATCGTCGTAGAAGGCGCCGAGCCGGCAAGCATCGGCGTGGAAGAGGCGCGCAACGTCGGTCTGTTGGCGGGAGTGGCACGCGCATTTCTCGAGAAGGTGTGGGAGATCGAAGACGTCAGTCAGCGGGCACGCACCGACGCCCTTACCGGCCTCGCCAACCGCCGCGAGTTCGACGAGCAGCTTCGCCGCGTACTGGCCGAAACCGATCGGTTCGGTGGCACGTCGTCGCTCATCGTGGTCGACATCGACCTATTCAAGAATGTGAACGACATGTACGGCCACGAGGCTGGTGATGCCGTACTTC
>QHUV01000397.1 GCA_003222065.1 Gemmatimonadota bacterium
ATAGTCGCTCTACTCATGTACGCGGCCTCCGCGTCCGCGCAGCTGCGCGCGGATTCCGCGTCGAAGGATGTGAAGAGATTAGTCGGCGACATTTGGAGCATCTGGACCTCACCCGCTCATATGACCGCCAGTGATGCGCGTGGCCTCGTTGCGGCAGCCGCACTGACTGGCGCGGCAGCCACGGCGGATGAGCGGTTTCATCGCTGGGCAGCCGACCATCCCGATGCGTGGCCCATCCGCATACTTCATCCGCTGCGCGAAGCGGGACGCCTTCCGGTCTATGAGCTGGGGAGCGGACAATATCTTTTGCCCCTCTCCGGTGCACTCTATCTCGCTGGTGCGGCGAGTCACTCGCGAGGGTTGCGCGACGCCGGCTTGGGTTGCGCGACCGCTCACCTAACGAGCGCCGGCGCCCGCGAGATCGTCTATCTGCTCATTTCGCGGGATCGTCCGCGTCTCTCGCCGGACGATCCCTTTCGCTTCCACGTGCCCGGCATTCGAGACTGGAACGCCCACTCGTTCTTCAGCGGTCACATTGCGAACTCGATGGGGTGCGCGAGCTTCTTCGCGCACCGATTCCATTTGCACGCCGCGGAGCCGGTGATGTATACCCTCGTGCTGGCGATCGGCGCCGGACGCGTTCTCGATGGCCGGCATTGGCTCTCGGACACGGCCGTCGGCGCCTTGTTTGGTTACGCCACGGGGCGTGCCATCAATGCACGCATGACGGCGCGCGCGCGCGGTGCCACGTCGTCGCCCACGCCGTTGGCAATCAGCTTCTCGATTCCCTTCAATTAGGTGCCACTAGCTCGCCTGACCCGCGAATCGTAAGCTTGCCCCTCACATGCATCTCCTCGCCGCGCGCCGAGTTGTCTCAATAGTCCTCTGCGTCCTCGCCTTAGCGTGTCGCAGCGGCCGCGGCGACGATCGGCGTTCAGTCGTCACCTTTGCGGGCAGCGCGCTTGGTGCGGAAGGGCAGGTGTTGGCTCGCCAGGTCGAGCGCTTCGAGCGGGCAAATCCGGACATCCACGTGCTCGTGCAGCACACACCCGACGACGCGACGCAACGACATCAGCTGTTCGTGCAATGGCTGAACGCGCGCGCCGGCGAGCCCGATGTGCTACAACTCGACGTCGTGTGGACGCCGGAGTTCGCCGCTGCCGGATGGGTGCTCCCGCTCAACCGATGGCATCCCGTGGCGGGCGACTTCTTTCCCGCGACCATCGCCGCGAACACGTGGGCGGATTCGCTCTTCGCCATGCCCTGGTGGATGGACGTCGGCATGTTGTACTGGCGAACGGATCGTTTCCGCGCGGCGCCGGCATCGATGGACGAGCTGTTGACGGATATCCAAGGCGCGCGCCGCACCGGCATTCCCTACGGCATCGTGTGGCAGGGCGCACGCTTCGAGGGGTTGGTCACGTGCTTCCTCGAGTACCTTGGCGCATTCGGCGGCCGCATCATGGCCGAGGATGGTCGTATCGTCGTCGATTCGCCGGAGGCGATTCGCGCCCTCACCTTCATGCGCGGGCTGCTCACGAGTGGTGCGACTCCGGCAGAGGTCCTCACCTGGCACGAAGAGGAGTCGCGATTCGCGTTTCAGAACGGCAATGCGGCCTTCATGCGCAACTGGCCGTACGCGGTGACGATCATGAACGTGCCGCGCGATTCGCGCGTCGCCGGCAAATTCGCTGTCGCGCCAATGCCGGGCGGCCCCGGCGGCTCGCCGACTGCCACGTTAGGCGGTTCGGCGCTGGCGATCAATGCGTTCACCGCGCAGCCTGACGCGTCGTGGAAGCTCGTGGAATTTCTCTCTGCCCCCGATCAAATGCTCGAGCGGTCGCGTCTCGGTGGATATCCGCCGCGCCGAGCGTTGTACGATGATCCGCGTCTCGCCGACGTCCTCCCCATTCCCCTGGAGATGGCTCGCCGCATCGTCGAGCGTGCCGCGCCACGGCCGGCGACGCCGATTTACTCCCAGCTCTCCGAGCTCCTTCAGATCGACTTGCATCGCACGCTGTCCGGGCAGGTCGCGCCCGATCGTGCGCTGCACGACGCCGCGCGGGCAATGAACGCCCTCGTCGAGCGCACGCGGATCCGCGAGCTGGTCGCGAGCAGGAAGAAGGCGTGAAGGACACGCGAGCGCCTGACGAGTCGAGCGAAGCCCGGGCCGGGTGGCTGCTCACGGCACCGGCGCTGACGACCATCTTGCTCGTGGCGCTTTTTCCGCTCGGCTGGACTGTGTGGGAATCGTTTCACGAGCACGATCTACGCATGTCGTGCGCGCCGCCGTGCTCGTACCGTGGGCAATACCGACGGTCGTCGCCGCATTGCTCTGGCGGTTCATGTTCGACTCCCAAGCGGGGATCGCCAACGTCGTGCTCGCGGACCTTGGCCTTCTGCATCACCCGCTCGTGTGGTTCGTGCGCGCATCGACGGCCTGGGTTCCTGTCATTCTTGCCGACGTCTGGAAGACGACGCCCTTTGTCGGGCTCCTGCTACTGGCCGGGCTCCAGAGTATCGATAGAGAATTGTACGAGGCCGCGGCCACGGACGGCGCGAGCACGTGGTGGCAGCTCCGGCACATAACGATTCCACTCCTCAAGCCGGCGATTCTTGTCGCGTTGATCTTCCGCACCCTCGATGCGTTTCGGGTCTTCGATCTGATCTACGTGATGACGGGCGGCGGGCCGGGGACCTCGACCGAGCCGGTGGCCCTTTACACGTTCAATTCGCTGCTGCAGAACCTCGAGTTCGGCTACGGCGCGGCGCTGTCGGTCATCATCTTCCTCGTGACGTTCGGCCTGGCGATGGTGTACATGCGTGGCCTCGGCCTCGACCTCGGGTCGCCAAGGACGCGTCGATGAAGGGACGCGTCGCCGCGGGCGTCGGACTCGTGCTGCTCGTGCTCTTTGCCGCCTTCCCCTTCTATTGGGCGGTCGTTGCCTCGTTTACACCCGAAGCAACGCTCTTCCGCGAGCCCTCGCTTTGGCCGCGCGAGTTGCTGCTCGATCACTATCGCGCGCTCTTCACCGAGCGGGACTTCTGGACGCCGATTAAGAATTCACTAATCGTCGCGGCGACGACGACGATCTTCTGCGTCACGATCGGCGCGTTTGCCGCCTACGCGCTGGCGCGGATCGAGTTTCCCTGGAAGCGGACGATCCTCGGTTTCATTCTCGCCGTGACGATGTTTCCGCAGATCTCGATCGTGAGCCCACTCTATATGCTGCTCCGCGCCCTGCGGCTGATCAACACGTATCCGGGACTCGTGCTGCCGTACGTGACGTTCGCGATGCCCCTCGCCGTCTGGCTGCTCGTCGGATTCTTCCGCCAGCTGCCACCCGACCTCGAGGAAGCGGCGATGGTCGATGGGGCCTCACGCTGGCAGAGCTTCACGCGCGTGATCTTGCCGCTCACCGGACCCGGCCTGGCAACGACGGCGATCCTGACATTCATCTACTGCTGGAACGA
Organism: Gemmatimonadota bacterium; assembly: GCA_003222065.1. Taxonomy (GTDB): domain Bacteria; phylum Gemmatimonadota; class Gemmatimonadetes; order Gemmatimonadales; family Gemmatimonadaceae; genus AG2. The sequence continues at coordinate 3,475 of QHUV01000397.1, forward strand.
GTTCCTGTTCGCGCTGTCGTTCACGCTCGGTCCGGAGCGCTACACCGTTCCGGTCGCCATCGCGCTCTTTCGGGGGCAGTATCAGGTCCCCTGGGGCCAGGTCCTCGCCGCGACCGTCGTTGCGACGGCGCCCGTGGCGATCGTCGTCCTCGCGTTCCAACGTCGGGTCGTTCAAGGTTTGACTGCCGGCGCCGTAAAGGGATAGGGAAAATCAAAGGCCTTCCATCACGGATTACCCGGATCGGGCCGGATTGCGCCGGTGCAGTTCGAGATCATCGTGGCCGTAGACACTGATTGTTCAAAAGCTTCAAGTCGGCTCGTTGACTGAGGAGTTCCATTCGTCCACGGAGCAATCGAGAAAAAATCCGGGTAATCCGTGATGAGCAGTCCCTGAACTAACCACTGGCCTAAATGGCGAGCATAACCCTCGACCGCATCGACAAGCGCTACCCGAACGGCTACGTCGCCGCGCGTGGGCTCTCGCTCCCGATCGCCGACGGAGAGCTTCTCGTTCTCGTCGGCCCATCGGGAAGCGGAAAGTCGACGGTGCTGCGCATGATCGCGGGGCTCGAGCGGCCCACCAGCGGCACGATTGTCATCGGCGAGCGCGACGTCACGCATCTCCCGCCGCAGGAGCGCGACATCGCCATGGTTTTCCAGAGCTACGCACTGTATCCGCACATGACCGTCCGCGAGAACATGGCGTTCGGTCTGCGGCTGCGAAAACAGCCCGACGAGACGGTCGCGCGACGCGTCGCCGAAGTGGCCGAGGCACTTGGCCTCGGCCCTCTCCTCGAACGCAAGCCGGCGCAGCTTTCCGGCGGACAGCGGCAGCGCGTCGCGCTGGGGCGGGCGATCGTGCGCGAGCCGAAGGCCTTTCTATTCGACGAGCCGCTTTCCAACCTCGACGCTCAACTACGCGTCGAGACGCGCGCCGAGCTCGCGCGGCTGCACCGGCGGCTCAGTGCGACGATGGTGTATGTCACGCACGACCAGGTGGAGGCGATGACGCTCGGCACCCGCGTCGCCGTCCTCAAAGACGGCATGCTGCAACAGGTGGCGCCGCCAATGGAGCTATACCGCAGGCCGCAGAATCAGTTCGTCGCGAGCTTCATCGGCAGCCCATCGATGAACTTCGTGCGCGGCACGATCGAGCGCGACAATGGGCGCGCCCGCTTCGTCGCCGACGGGTTCACGCTGGCCGTTATGGATTCGCTCGCGACGCGTGCTGGACCTGTCGTCCTCGGCGTCAGGCCGCACGACATCGCGCTCGATGGTGCGCACGAAGGCGGCCCGCGGGGCGTCGTGTCGCTGGTCGAGCCGCTCGGTAGTGAACAGATCGTGTATGTCACCACACCCGGCGGACACGACCTTGTAGCAATGGTGACATCCGACTTCGCTCCACGCGTCGACGAGCCGGTCGCGCTGCGAATCGCGCCAAGCGCGGTTCACTTTTTCGACCCTCAGAGCGGAGCGCGAATACTGGCCGCCGGAGCCACTTACTAAAGATCTGACTTGACATTGTGCCGCTCCGGTCGCATATCACCGCCCAGTCTAGCCGGTGTCGAGCTGCACGTTCGCTGGTGACGAAATGGCCCAGCGTGAAGTTGGAGTAGCACGGCCGGCAAAAGTGTGGTTCCCACCACTCCTCACTCCGTGGAGGAAATTCGCATGGCATCGGGTCGCTTCTTAGTCCCCGTGCTCGTGGGTTGTCTGCTATTGGGCAGCCAACTGCGCGCGCAGGGCACCACCGGCACCATTACAGGTCGCGTCGTCGACAGCGCGAGCCAGCAAGGGGTCGGCAATGTCAACATCGTGATCATGGGTGGTCAGCGCGGAACGCTGAGCAGAGATGACGGCGGCTTCACGCTGACAGGTGTGGCCCCCGGGACTTACACAGTGCGCGCGAGTCGCATCGGATACCGGCCGCAGACAGCACCAGCGGTAGTGACTGCTGGTGCCACGTCGACGATTCAGTTCACGATGAATCGCCAGGCGGCGGTGTTGAGTGAGATCGTCGTTACGGGCTACGGAACGCAGCGGCGTGAGGCAATCTCCGGCTCGGTGGCAACGATCAACGCCGATCAAGCGGACGTCGGCGTGGTGACCAACGCCAATCAAATGCTGGCCGCCCGGGTTGCCGGCGTTCAGATGACGCAGAACAGTGGCGAGCCCGGAGCGGGCGCCCAGATTCGCATCCGTGGCGGCACGTCGATCAGCGCGAGCAACGACCCGCTGTACGTCGTCGATGGTGTGCCGCTACAGAACGAGGCGACGGCGCCAGGAGCGGGAGGTGTTGCATACAATGCGCAGCTTCCCCGCAGTCCGATCAACTCGATCAATCCGAACGACATCGAGTCGCTCACCGTCCTCAAAGACGCGGCGGCCACGGCGATTTATGGCAGCCGCGGCGCGAATGGCGTCGTGCTGATCACGACGAAGCGCGGCGTAACCCAAGCCGCCGGCAACATGGAGTACGACGCGTACGTCGGCGCGTCGACACCGGCCAAGAAGCTCAAACTCGCTACTGCCGATCAGTATCGGTCATACGTTCAGCAAGAGGTCGCCGCAGGGGGGCTGCCGAACACGGCGCTCACGAGTCTCGGAACGGCGAACACTGACTGGCAGGACGCGATCCTGCGAACCGGTGTCGCGACCAATCACAACGTCGCGTTCTCCGGTGGCTCGGCTGCGACACAGTATCGTGCCTCACTCAATTATTTCGACCAAGAAGGTGTCGTCATTGGAAATGGTTTGAAGCGCTACCAAGGCCGCCTCAACGCCAACCATGATG
>QHUV01000398.1 GCA_003222065.1 Gemmatimonadota bacterium
GGGCTGATTGTCGGCGCGATCGTGATCATGAACATCATGCTCGTTGCCGTCGCCGAGCGGACGCGCGAGATCGGGATTCGGAAGTCGTTAGGTGCGCGCCGGCGGGACATTCTCGCGCAGTTCCTCGTCGAATCGGCGACGCTGAGCTCCGTCGGCGCGCTCATCGGCGTCGGACTCGGCTTCGCGCTGGCCGAGATCGTCGCCAAGGTGTCGCCGCTGCCGGCCGCCGTCGCTCCATGGTCGATCGTGCTCGCCGTCGGCATTGGCGCGGGGGTCGGCATCGTGGCCGGGGCGTATCCGGCGAGCCGTGCGTCGCGGCTCGATCCCATCCTCGCGATGCGCAGCGAATGAGGAAACACTCATGATGCGCACCCTTGGGAATTCTCTCTACCAGCTCATCGAAGGCGTCGTCATCGCGTTCGACGCCATTCGCACGAACAAGGTTCGCGCCGGCCTCACCATTCTCGGTATCGCCGTCGGCGTGCTCGTCGTCACGGTGATGACGGCGGCGGTGCACGGCATCAACGCCGGCGTGTCGCGCAGCCTCGCCGCCGCGGGGCCGACGACGTTCTTCATATCCCGCTGGCCAGCCGAGTTTCAGGCGTGCGACGGCGGCGGTGAATCCTGTCCCTGGATCCGTTTCCGGCCCCTGACGCTCGACCAGGGCCGTGAGATCGCGCAGCTGCCCACCGTACACGGCGTGAGCGCCGAAATCGAAAGCTCGGCGAGCGTGAAGTACGCCGATCGCGAGCTTCCCGGCGTCGCGCTCGTCGGCTTCTCGACCAATTGGTTCGACATGGCGGGCGGGGACATAGGCACCGGCCGCAACTTCACCGAGAGCGAATATGAGGCCGGCTCCCCGGTCGTCCTCGTCAACGACAAAGTCGTCGAGCGATTGTTCAATGGTGGGGAGGCTGTCGGCAAGGACATCCGATTGAACGGGCAGCTCTTCACCGTGATCGGCGTCTACAACCCGATCCCGAACGTCTTCGACAGCGGCGACAAGGGCAAGCTGATCGTGCCGATCACCACCGCGCAGCGCCGGCTGAACGTCAGTCTCTATTGGATGCAGCTGACCGTGAAGCCGCGCGATGGCGTCAACCGCGACGCGGCGATGGACGAGACGATCGCCACGCTCCGCGCGAGCCGGCATCTGCGCCCCGGACAGACGAACGATTTCTTCACGAACACGCCCGAGAAGCTCCTTGCCCTCTACAACAAGATCGTCGGCGTGTTCTTGATCGTGATGATCGCGTTGTCGGCCGTCGGGCTCATGGTCGGCGGCGTGGGTGTCGTCGCGATCATGATGATCTCGGTAACGGAGCGCACGCGCGAGATCGGCGTGCGAAAGGCGTTAGGCGCGACGCGGCGCGCGATCCTGTGGCAATTCCTCGTCGAAGCGGCGACACTGACAACGGTCGGTGCGGTCGTCGGTCTCGTCGTTGGCGGCGGGCTGACGATGCTGATCCGGAGCGCGACGCCGATCGAGGCGTCGACGCCGCCGATCGCCATCGTCGCCGCGCTGGCATGCAGCTCGCTTGCCGGAATCGTGTTCGGCATGCTGCCCGCGTTCCGGGCATCGCGCCTGGATCCGGTCGAGGCGCTGCGCTATGAGTGACCCGTGTCGCTCCTAGAAGCGATCCGCCTCGCGCTGGCGCAGATCCGGGTGCAGAAGCTCAAAAGCTTCTTCACGCTCGCCGGCGTGACGATCGGCGTCATGTTCCTGATCGCCGTCGTCTCGATCGTCGAGGGGATGAGCCGGTACGTCGAGAACGATTTCATCGGCCGCATCCTCGGCGCCAACACGTTCACGCTGCGGCGCTTTCCCTGGTTCGGGAACAACACGACGCGCGATCAGTGGCGGGAGTGGCAAAAACGGCCACGGTTCTATCAGAAAGACGTCCACGCCATCACTGCCGTATTGCCTAACGGGACACGATGGGCGGTCGAGAGCGGCGAGAATCTGTGGGCGACGTCGACCTTCGCGCGGCCGCGGCAGGTCGATGCGCATGCCGTCGAGGGCGACTACTTCACGATCAAGAAGTACGATCTGAGCAGCGGCCGCGTTTTCACGCCCCAGGAGACGGAGCTTGGAGCGCCGGTGGTCGTCATTGGCGATGAGGTGGCAAAGTTCTTTTTCCCGGGTCTCAACGCGCTGGGACGTGAGCTTCGCATCGGCGGACTGCCATACCAGGTGATCGGCGTCATCGAGCATCAGGGCTCCCTCTTCGGCATCTCGCTCGACAAGCTTGTCATCGCGCCGTTCAGCTCACCGATGCATCGCCTAACGAATCCGCGTGGTGACATCGATGGACTGATGGTTCAATCGGCGTCCGAGCTGCTCATGAACGACTCGATGGAGCAGGTGCGCGAGTTTTTGCGCGGCTTCCGACATCGTCGGCCTATCGAGCCCGATGACTTCGCGATGGAGACGTCGGCCACGGCGCTGATCGCGTTCGAGAAAACGCGCCAGGTGATGACGACGGTGGGCACTGCTCTGCCCCTCATCGGATTGATCGTCGGCGGCATGGTGATCATGAACATCATGCTCGTGGCAGTCGCCGAGCGCACCCGGGAAATCGGTATCCGGAAGTCGCTAGGTGCGCGCCGTCGTGACATCTTGGGGCAATTCCTCGCCGAGGCCGCGACCTTGAGCACACTCGGCGCGCTCATCGGCATCGTACTGGGCATCGCGATCGCCAAAGGAATCGCGTGGAAGTTTCCGTTCCTTCCCGCGGCCGTGGCACCGTGGTCGCTGGTCGCCGCCACCATGCTTGGACTTGTCGTCGGAATCGTGTCCGGAGTGTACCCGGCCCGTCGCGCGGCGCGTCTCGATCCCATCGAAGCGCTGCGTCAGGAGTGAGAACGCCATGCGAATCATGAATCGGTTGCTGCTCGCCTTCGAAGGCGTGACCCTCGCGATCGAATCGATGCGCGCGAACAAAGTGCGCGCACTGCTGACGATCATGGGAGTCGCGGTGGGCGTCTTCGTCGTCGTCGCGCTGTCGTCGGTCGTGCGTGGCATCAATGAGAGCTTTGCCCGCGACGTCGAAGCAGCCGGCCCGACTTCGTTCTTCATCTATCGGCGGAACATCGGCGGTTTCCAGGCGTGCGACGGCACGGACGAGACTTGCCCCGAGCGGCGCAATCCGCCGATCACCATCGATGAAGCGAACGCTATCGAACGGCTGCCGAGCATTCTCGCCGTGACGTCGCACGTCGCCAACGGCGGCACCTTCAAGTATAAGGACCGCGAGCTCAACGCGGGGATGGAAGCCTACACGCCGAATTGGACGGACGTCGACGGCGGTGACATTTATCCGGGCCGCAGCTTCACGTACGCGGAAAACGCGAACGCCGCGCAGGTCGTGATCATCAACGACAAGATGGCCGAGGAGCTCTATGGCAACTCGGACCCCATCGACAAGGACCTAACGATCAATGGCGTGCCGTTTCGCGTGATCGGGCTCTATCACTACACGGCGAGCCCGATGGGGACGCCAACCTCGGCGGGCGGCGGCGATTCGCCGAAGGCCATTCTTCCATGGGAGACGGCGCGCCGCCATCTCAGCTTCTGGATGAGGGGCAATAATCTGATCGTCAAGCCGCGCGCGGGCGTTGCCGTGGAAGAAGCGACGGACGACGTGACGGCGCTGTTGCGGGCGAAGCGGAGCCTTGGGCCGAGTGACCCCAACAACTTCGCGATCATCACGCAGGATCGGCTGCTCGAGACGTACAACAAATTGTTCGGGACGTTTTTTCTCGTCGGACTTTCGCTCTCGACGGTCGGCCTCCTCGTCGGCGGCGTCGGTGTCGTCGCAATCATGATGATCTCGGTCACCGAACGCACGCGTGAGATCGGTATTCGTAAGGCGCTCGGCGCGACGCGCGGTACGATTCTCTGGCAATTCCTCGTCGAGGCGGTGACGCTCACCGCGGTCGGCGCGGCCGTAGGGCTCGTGCTCGGCAT
>QHUV01000399.1 GCA_003222065.1 Gemmatimonadota bacterium
CGTCCACGACCTCGGGCGGCGCGATCGCCCCAGGGAACGGGTCGGTGCAAGTCGCTGACGTCACGCTCGGCCGAAGCGTGAGTGCCGACAAGCGAGTGGCCGATCAGACCGGCACATTCTCACCGAGCGACACGATCTTCGCTTCCGTCCACACGACCGGATCGGCGCAGGCGAACCTTGCCGCTCGCTGGACGTTTCAGGATGGTCAGGTAGTGAACGAGCGCACCGAGTCCATCGCGCCGTCGGGCGACGCGTACACGGAGTTTCACATTTCCAAGCCGAGTGGCTGGCCGGCGGGGAAATACACGCTTCACGTGCTCGTGAACGGGCAGGAAGTGCAGACGAAAGACTTTGCGGTGAAGTGATGGAATGACCGCGGAGGACACGCAGAGCGTGTCCTCCGCGGTATCTTCGTCGTTAGGCCCTGGGAGACTCCACGGCGCCCAGAATCTTGCCGAGCAATCCGCCAACATGTGGCGATTGCTGTGCCGCCGTCTGCGCCTCCTGATGAAGCACGCCGCCGAGCTGCCCGGGATCCGCCTGCTGCGCGTTCTGGCCGCCGAACTGTCGCCGCGCGAGCACGCCGAGAACAATTGGCGACAGCATCATGAGCAGCTTCCTCACCTTCTCGGAATCGAGCCCGCTGGCCTGCTGCACGCCTTGTTGGACGGGATCGCGGTGTCCGCCGAGGATGCGTCCGAGGAGACCACCGCTGCCGCCGCCCACATCCGCAGGTGGTCCCGCTTGCAGCACGTTCGGGATGTTGTCCGTCACACCGTCATGCGCGGCGACCGCATCCTGGATGCTCGTTGCGCCCTGTGGTTGAGACGCGTGGCCCGCCATGCCGCCAACGATCATCGGGATCGCGGCGGCAATCGCCGTTTGTGCCATGCCCGGGCTGATGCCCAGTTGCTGACTGATCTGATTGATCTCGGAAGATCCGAGATGCTGCTGGACCTCGTCCACGAGCGCCATGTTGATCCCCCTTTTTCCAAGCTGCCATGAGCAATTTCAACATGGGGCGAGTAGCACGCAGGCGCCGGGCCGTCTCTCCCGGTACCGGAGAAGTCCATGGCTCTCGTGACCGCACCTCAGAGTTGACCGTCCTCTAAACGCCTCGTTGTTCGCCGGATCGAGCGTACTCAACAGGGATTGAGAATCATGAAGGTCCTTCTAGCGGAAGACAGCAGCGTCACTCGACTTCTGTTCAAAGCGGTAATCATGGAAGCGGGGCACGACGTCATCGCCGTCGAGGATGGGCCATCGGCGTGGGATGCGTTCGAGCGGCAGCGGCATCCCTTGGTGATTTTCGATTGGATGATGCCCGGTTTTGATGGCATCGAGCTGTGTCGCAGAATCCGCGCATCGGACGCTGGCCCAGACACATTCCTGTTACTCCTCACCGGGCGCGGGACGCCGGAGGACCTCACGAGCGCGCTCGACGCCGGCGTCGATGACTTCGTCGCCAAGCCCGTCTCGTCGGAGCTGCTGCGTGCGCGTCTCGTCATCGCCGAACGTCGTATTCAACAGAATTCAGCACGCCGTTCCGCGGAGGAAGCGCTCGCCCGCGCCCGTTGGCTTGCTGGAATCGGCGAAGCGACGCTCACCATGCAGCACGAGATCAACAACCCGCTCACGGCACTCATCGCCGAAACCCAATTGTTGGTCGAAGAGCCGGAAATGCTCGGCTCGCACCGGCGTCAGGTCAGCACGATCGGCGACCAGGCGCGGCGCATCGCGGAGGTCGTTCGACGACTCGCGCACCTCGAAGACCCGCGCTCGGTCGAATACATCGAAGGCATGCGAATGCTCGATTTGTTCGGCAAGAAGGCGTAAAGCGCGAACTATCGGGGGGACGCTCCCCACGCCTCGCGAGCCCACTCCAGCGCTTCGGTACGCTGCGCCCCGGCGCCGAGCTCATCGAAGATACCGATCGCCGTCGCCAGCTCGCGCCGCGCGGCTTCGCGATCCCCTCGTGTCAACAGACATTCCGCGCGAACACGCAGCGTTTCGCCCTCGACGAGACGGCTGCCATGCGCCCGCGCCAGCTCGAGCGCGCGGTCGAGAATCGCTTCCGCGCCAGCTGCCTGGCCAAGCGTTAGGCGCGCCGCGCCGACGACACGTAACGCGTCCGCTTCGCGGATAGGATCTGGAAGCTTCGCGAATTGTTCGGCCGCCCGCCGGGCGCCGACCTCGGCCAAGGCGGAGTCGCCGGACCGAAGCGAGAGCTCAGCCCGCTCCAACCAGGCGAGGGCGAGCAACGGCCCATTGGCGCACTCGTGCGCATACCCGATCGCTCGTTGCGCGTACTCACTCGCTCGCGCGAGCTGCCCCAGGTGGCGGAAGCTGATCGCCATGTTGTGGAGGCTCTGGGCGAGTCCAGCAACGTTGCCTAACCGTTGGTACGCCGGAATCGCTAGCTGATACAACGCGAGCGCCTCGTCACGCTGGCCGCGGATGTTCGCGATCGCACCCATATTGTTCGTCGCGTGAGCGACGAGCAGATCGTCACCATCGCTGCGCGCCAGCTCGAGCGCGCGGCCAAATACGCGCTCGGCCGCGTCCAGCGCGCCGAGCTCGATTTCGGCGACGCCGAGTTGATTGATCGCCTTGCGTAACGCGGCGCGATCGCCGCTTCGCTCGATCGCCGGCAGTGTCGATGCGAGCCACTGACGTGCCTCACGAGGATGACCGGTTCGCAGCTCCGCATCGGCGCGCAACGTCGCGAGCTCGGGATGCGCACGCGTCGCCTCCCCCTGCTCGCGAAGGAGCAGAAGCGCGTCGCGCCACTCGCCCGCCGTCGCATGACGGCGGACGCGCTGCAGCAACGAATCGAGCGGCGT
>QHUV01000400.1 GCA_003222065.1 Gemmatimonadota bacterium
CCATCGGTGCGTGAGATCTTCTTGCGGGCGACCAGGGCCTCGAGCACGAGCTCGCAGGCGGCGACGGACACTGGGGCATCGTCTTCCGCGGCGAGCCCGACGCGCCTAACGATTGTGAGAAGGTCCGGCACGACATCGAAACCCTTGAGGACGGCCTCTGATCGCGCGTCGTCCGTCACCTGCAGCGCCCCGCCTTCGTCGAACCACATGATGATCTCGTCGACATTGACGCCGCCGGCGCGGTCCTGGAAGGTGGCATCCGCGGCGCGACGAATCAGCTCGCGCGCGATCGCGTTTCCGCCGACGAGCTCTCCCTCGTACTCCAGCTCGATCTTGCCCGTGATCGCTGGCAACGCGGCGTAGATGTCGGCGATGCGCGGAACGACTTCGCCTTCTCCGGTGGTGATCGCGCGACGCTCCGCGTTCGACACGACGTTCTCCATCACCGTGATCGGCATGCGCTGCGATACGCCGGAGCGCTTGTCGATCCGTCGATCGGTGCGTGCCTCGAACGCAACGCGCTCGATCATCTCGGCGATGAAGTCCGGCACGCGCACGGTCCGATTGTCGCGATCTGTCCACGCCTCCTGCCGCGTGATGGTCATACCCAGATCGACCGTCTCCGGATAGTGCGTCATGATCTCGCTGCCGATCCGATCCTTGAGCGGCGTGATGATCTTGCCGCGCGCCGTGTAGTCCTCGGGATTGGCCGTGAAGCAAAGTTGCACATCGAGCGGCAAGCGCACCGGATAGCCCTTGATCTGGACGTCTCCTTCCTGCATGACGTTGAACAAGCCGACCTGCACCTTGCCGGCGAGATCGGGCAGCTCATTCAGCGCGAAGATGCCTCGGTTCGCGCGGGGCAGCATGCCGTAGTGAATGGTCAGCTCGTCGGAGAGGAGGTGTCCACCGCGCGCGGCCTTGATCGGATCGAGATCGCCGATGAGGTCCGCGATCGTCACGTCCGGGGTGGCCAACTTCTCGACGTAGCGACTGTCCTGGCCGACCCACGCGATCGGTGTGTCGTCGCCTGCCTGATCGAGAAGATTGCGCGCGAATTTCGAGATCGGCGAGAACGGATTGTCGTTCACCTCGCTGCCGGCGACGATAGGAATCGTATCGTCGAGCAGCGTAGTGAGCGCCCGCAAAATGCGGGACTTCGCCTGGCCTCGTAGACCCAACAAGATGAAATTGTGGCGCGACAGAATCGCGTTGACGATCTGCGGCATCACCGTCTCTTCGTAGCCGATGACGCCGGCGAACAGTGGTCCGCGGTTGCACAGACGCGCTAACAGATTCTGGCGCATTTCGTCCTTGACCGAACGAAGAGCGCGTTCTTGAACACCGTATGGAGAGCGCTTCAGGGCGCCGAGGGTTTCCGGATACGACGACACGACTTTCTCCTAAATCGAGAGAAGAACTGGCTTCTCCTCAATGAAGCGCTGCGGAAGGATCGAATGCAAGCCTGTTTTCAACGATCCCCTGCGATTCATCGAGTTCGTTAGGCATCAATCCGCGAGACTGACCTCGACGAGATTGTCATAGAACACGGGACCATGCCCGAGGTCGGTCTCGCGCTGCGACGTCGTCTGATTCGCGTTCGCCCCATCGGTGGCGAACTTCCCCCACCAGATCGACGGCGCCCAGACGACGCCTTCGCGAATCGATTCTTCGACCCGCGCAACGGCGGTGAAGGCACCGCGATCATTCTGGATCACGACGCGCGCGCCACTGGCAATCGCGCGGCGCTCGGCGTCGACCGGATGGAGAACGCACTCCGGCTCCCGAGCGGCACGCCGCAGCGCGTCGACATTTACGAACGTGGTGTTGAGAAATTGGTGAGCGGGCGAGGAAATCAGCGTCAGCGGATAGCGTGACGAAAGCTCTGGCACGTTCTCGGGAAACTCATACGGTGCCGTGAACGAGGGAAGCGGGTCCAGTCCCATCTGCGCCATCCGCTCCGAGTACAGCTCGCACTTGCCGCTCGGCGTCGGAAACTTCCCCTCGGCAAAGGGCAAGTATGGCGTGGGTACGTTGAGCCTCGCCCAGCCGCGATCGAGCAACGCCTCAAAGGTGACGCCTCGCAGCTTTTCGGCGTTCGTCTCGAGTGCTTGACGCACGAGCATGACGTCGTCGTCGGCGAACAGCCTGGCGTCCAGTCCCATTCGTCTGGCGAGCAGTCGGAAGATCTCGCTATTCGGTTTCGCTTCGCCGAGCGGCGCAATCGACGGCTGATTCAGCGTTACGTAGTGGTGCCCGTAAGCGAAATGAATGTCCCAGTGCTCGAGCTGGGTCGTGGCTGGCAGGACGATGTCGGCATAGTCTGCTGTGTCAGTTTGGAAATGCTCGAGCACCACCGTGAACAGATCCTCGCGCGACATCCCTCGCAGCACGGCGTTGCGATCAGGCGCGACCGCCGCGGGGTTGGAGTTGTACACGACCAATGCGCGGACGGGCGGTCCGCCGACACCGGCGTTTGGAGTCGTCAATGCTTCGCCCAGGCGGATCATGTTGATGGTGCGGACCGGCGGTGAAAGATCGGGACGCTCGAGTGCGTGTTTATTGAACTGGAAATTCGCGCTCGTCGACAACTGCACGCCTCCACCGGCGCGCCGCCAGTGTCCGGTCACAGCGGGCAAACAGGCGATGGTCCGCACCGCCATTCCGCCGCCGGCGTGGCGCTGCAGTCCGTAGTTCACACGGATGAAGGCCGCGCGCGACCGGCCATACCGCTCGCCAAGCTCGACGATCTTCGCCGCCGGAATGCCAGTGATGCCGGCGACGCGCTCCGGCGCGTACTCGCGCGCTCGCGTCCGCAGCGCCTCCTCGCCAAGCGTGAACCGGGCAAGGTAGTCGCGATCTTCGAGCCCTTGCTGGAAGAGGACGTGCATCATGCCGAGCGCCAGCGCGGCGTCGGTGCCTGGTCGAATCGGAATCCATTCGTCGCACTGCGCCGCCGTTCGCGTGCGCAGCGGATCGATCGCAATGATGGGAGCGCCGCGTCGTCGCGCCTCGAGCACGAATGGCCAGAGATGCGGATTCGAGGTGAGCGTATTCGTACCCCAGAGCAGCACGAGATCGCTCTCCGGTATTCCCTCCGCGTCAGCGCCGATGTTGGCGCCGAGGGTCATCCGCATGCCGACGGTCCCAGCCATCGAGCAGATCGTGCGGTCCAGCATCGACGCGCCGAGGCTATGAAAGAATCGCCTGTCGATCGATGATCCCTGCACCAGGCCCATCGTGCCGGCGTACGAGTAGGGAAGAATCGCTTGCGGGCCGTCCGCCGATCGCGCAATCGCACTCAAGCGATCGCTTATCTCATCGAGAGCCTCGTCCCACGTAACGCGGACAAATCGCCCGCTCCCCTTAGGCCCGAGGCGTCGCATCGGGTGAAGGATTCGATCGATATGATACGTCCGGTCGACGTATCGATTTACTTTCGTACAGAGAAAGCCCTGAGTGAACGGGTGGTCAGGGTCGCCCTGAACACGCACCGCCCGGCCATGTTCGACGGTGACGAGCATGGCGCACGTGTCGGGGCAGTCGTGCGGGCACGCGCCGTGGACAACGCCTCGATCGGCGACGGGAAGGGTATTGGCGGTCATGTCACCTCTGCGCCGGACCGTGCAAAGCTAGAGTGCATCGCGTAGGCGGGCCAGACGAAAGAGTGGTCGACTGCCATTCCGCAAGGCTCTGCCGGCTAAGTCTCCGTACAAAGCCTTTGCCCGGACCTACTTGACCGAGCGTACGCTCCTTGACAGCATAGCAGTGACCGGTAGCTTACACGCCGCCTCAATGATGC
>QHUV01000401.1 GCA_003222065.1 Gemmatimonadota bacterium
CCGATCGAGGCAACTGGTTGCCCATCGAAGACCGGCTTCCAGGCGCGTCCCGCGTCGATGGATTTCCAGACGCCGCCGTTGACGGCGCCGAAGTAGAACTCGTTAGGCCGTCCTGGCACACCGGTAGCCGCGGCAACGCGCCCGCCCCGGAATGGTCCGAGCATTCGCCAATGCAGACCCGGAAAGAGAGTGGCTGCTTGCTGGGCGCTTGGTCCAGCGGCTAAACGCTGAAGCACGTGATTCAGGTGTGGCCCGAGCACGGTGAGCGCGCCACCGATTTGCCCGGCGCAAAGGAGAAAGGCGCGGCGCGAGACCGCATCGCGAGACGACCTCATGTCTTCGGGCGTGTGGTCCGCGCCGAATGGTTCGGTCGATGGGCGCTCATCAATCAAATTGACACTCCGAAACTGAGGTCCGGTCCGGACCAGGAAACGAGACAGAGCATTGCCAACATCTTCGTTCGAGTCGAGTCAATTATCCGGGCGCGATAGTCCTGTCAAGCAATTCCCTAAAACCGCCTGTTGCCTTTCCGTCCCAAGCGGTACATTGGCGGGGCCGTGCTCGGCCTACGGTCGCGGTCCTCAAGGAGCACATGTCGAGCTTCGACGATCTCTCAGAGCGCGAAACGCCGCGGTACGAGGATGGTTCTTCGCGGGAGCAGCTCAGCGCATTCAGTGCTAGCCCTCGACCCTTTACGTCAGGTATCCTCACCGGCGCTGAGCGAGACGATCTTCGGCAGCGCGTTGTCGATGCGCGAGTGCGCACGAAAGAGCTGATCGGCGTCTATCTCGCCAGCAGCGCGCGACTCACCGCCGCCCTTGCGCGCCACCGCGAGGCCGAGGTAGCGCGAGAGGATGCTCGAGCCGCGCTGAGCGCGACTGTCGCCCGGTACGCCGTTCTGCTTCGCGCGCTCGGCGAGCCGCCGGAACGAACGCTCGTGCTCATCAAATCCGCGTTCAGCGAGGCGACGCCTCACCAGAACGAGGACAGCCGTGCCGCGCTCGAGGACGTCGTGAAGTGGATCGTCGAAGCCTACTACGCCGCGTGACGGCGGCGCCGCTGCTCGTTAGGCAGCGGCGCCGGGCAAATTACGGGCGACGCCCGCGGTCGAACACGACGTCGAAATCGTAGTGGCCGTAGCCGGCTTGGGGATCGCTGATGCGAATGACCCCCGTGTAGTCATTCCCCGACGACGGTTGCTGCTCGATGATGATCGTCCCACGTCCTTCACGCGGCACGATGCGCAGGGTGACGCCGCGATCGGGAAGACCAGCGCCTGCCACATCGGCGCGTACGTTGCGCGCGACGTCGCCGTCGACGGTCTGCAGCATCGCCCGCTCACCGCGCCACCGTACGACGACCGATTTATCCACGTCGCCGCTCCAGTGCAGAACGCCGACATCACGCACGTTCTCATCGCGCCGTCGCGGGTGATCGACTTCACCGGCGACTTCGCTGGTCGTCGCCGCGCCCGGCGTCCAGAGTGCGGTGAGCTGATAGCGATCCATGCCTCCGCTATGATCGCGAATGCGCACGATCGCCGTGTAATCATTGTCCGCGTGCGGCTGTTGGACGACGTCGACGTCACCGCGTCCCGACGCGACCTGTACCGTCACCGTGCCGTCACGATGCGGCAGCTCATTACGCACATGGAGGTCGCCAGCGCCATTATCCTGCGTCCCGACGAGGCTGACGCGAGCTCCGCCGCCTTGAATACTGATGCGCGCGACACTGTCGACGCGACCGGACCAGTCGAGTAGCACGCGTTGCTGTGCGTGGGCGGAAACCACCGCGGCACCAAGCAAGCCCATCGCCAGCGCACTCCGAATCGACCATTGAATTGACATCTGCATCCTCCGGCGAGTTGAGTCGCGCGGATGTCTCCGCGCGACCTCAAACTCGAGCACCAGGCGTGCCGACCCTTGCACCAATGGAGGAATTTCGATGGCCGCTCCGCCGGCCGCTTACTCGGCGCGCAGGGCGATGAGCGGGTCGATGCGTACCGCGCGTCGCGTGGGGATATAACTGGCCACGAGGGCCACACCGAGGAGCAGCGCTGGAACGCCCAGGAACGCTGCCGCATCGAGGGTGCTCACGCCGAACAGGACCACCGCGAGCACTCGCGTTGCGACCACGCAGAGCGCGAGGCCAACGACGGCGCCAATGACCACAGTACGCATCGTGTCGCGGGTGACGAGCCTAACGACGTTCGCCGAGTGCGCGCCGAGCGCCATGCGGATGCCGATCTCGCGCGTGCGCCTCGCTACCATGAAGGCCACCGTGCCGTAAATGCCGATTGTCGCGAGCAACAGCGCTAGGCCGGCGAGGGCGCTCGAAAGGGTCGCCAGGATCTGCGACGCCTGAAGGTAGAAGCGCATGTTGTCACGTAACGGCGCGATCTTGAGGTGAAGATCAGGATCAAGCGCGAGGGCGTTGGCGCGAAGCGCCGCGGCCACCGTGGGGTACGGTGCCGCGCTCCGCACGATCACCGTCCCGATCTCTATGGCGTTACTGTCGCTCGCCGCCAAGTAGAGAAACGGCTCGTGAGCTCGTCCGAGCTCGGACACCTGCGCGTCCCGCGCAACTCCGATGACAGTGTAGTCATGCTCGGCATGCACCGTCTTGCCGACGGGATTTTGCCCCGGCCACATCAGGCTCGCCGCCGCTTCGCTGACAATCATGGTGCTCCCGCTTGCGTCAGAGGGGTTGAAATCCCTACCGCGCACAAGGGGAAGGCCAACGCTCGAGAAGAAGCCGGGACTCACGCGATTGAACTGCAACTGCCGCTGACGCTCCTCGCCCGGAAGCCCGAACGTTCCGAAGTAGTGCCTGTTCGCGAGCGGAGCTGTGAATGCTTGCGACGCCGCAACAAAACCCGGCAGCGTCTTGAGCCATGAATCGAGTCCGCGGTGAAACGCAACGGCGCGCTGCGCTGTGTAGCCCTCGGCGCGGAGGTCGACGCTCATTGTCACGGCGTTGTCGATCGCGAAGCCCGGATCGACGCTCTCAGCGTGCGACAGTCCTCGCAGCAGCAGGCCGGCCGAAACAAGAAGCACCATGGAGACCGCCACCTGCACGCCGACGAGCGAATTGCGCAACCTGCCGCGCGTACCCCCAATCTCGGCACCATCTCTCAGCATGTTGTTGAGGTCCGGTCGCGTGGACTGGAGGGCCGGCGCAAGACCAAACCCGAACGCGGCAACAAGCACGAGCAGAAGCGAGTAGGCGAAGACGCGCATGTCCGGCGCGACGGCGATGCTGAGCGGATCCAAGTCGGGGTTGCGCAGAAGCACGTTGACGAGGGCCGTGGCCGACGAAAACGAAACCGCCGTCCCGATCACTCCTCCCGCCAGCGCGATGAGGAAGCTCTCGGTAAGGAGCTGTCGCACGAGCTGGACGCGTGAGGCGCCAATTGCGAGGCGCACAGCGATCTCACGCTGACGAGCGGTGGCGCGCGCGAGGAAGAGATTGGCGACGTTCGCGCACGCAATGAGCAGCACGAGTCCAACGGCGACAAGGAACACCGTGCCGACGGCGAAGATCGCACGGCGTTTGTCGGCTCGTCCGAAGTAGTTCGGCTCTGAAAGGCTGAGGGTCGTTAGGCGGCCGCTGTGCCTGGCGTCACGACGGGCGGCAATGACGCCGAGGTCCGCGTGCGCTTGACTCGTGGTGAGGCCGGGTTTGAGACGGCCAATGAGCGCCAGCCATCCAAGGTTCTCGTTTGCCTCGAACGGCGCGTCGCTGCGTCCGGAGAGTGAGTACTGCATCGAGATAGGGACCCACCATGACGACGCGACGATCTCGGTGCCGTGGAAGCTCGGTGGTGCAACGCCGATGACAGTGAACGGAAGGCGATTGAGCTTGACCGTTTTGCCGAGGATGGCCGGGTCGGCCGCGAAACGGTTGCGCCAGAATGCATCGCTCAGAACCACGACCGGCCCGGCGCCGGTCGACGCGCACTCGTTAGGCGAGAAGGCGCGGCCCAGGCGGGGTGAGACCGCGAGCACACTGAAGTAATCGCATGTCGTGAGCTCACCCTGCACGGGCTTGACGTCCGCGTCGACGAGCACACGGTACTCCGGTGTGTACGCCGTGAGCCCGATGAAAACGTGATT
>QHUV01000402.1 GCA_003222065.1 Gemmatimonadota bacterium
CATCTCGCAGATCGATAGCCAAATCACTCGCGTTCGCGAGCTCCCAGCGCCCAAGCGCAAGAAGGACAGTGAGAGTCCGATCCAGGATCAGCTCCAAGCCCGCAAAGATCTTCTCACGCGCGTCGACGCGCTCGTGAAGCGCGCGCAGAGCACCGCCCGCGAGCTCGCCGTGAGCAAGAGCCACGTGAAATCCTTGGCCGCCGACAGCGCGCGCTTCATTCAGTCGATCGATAGCGACCAAAAGATGATCGTCGAGCTGAACGCCACGATTCAGCGACAGACGGCGCGCCTCGACGGAATGCAGATCCAGGTCGACAGCCTCGCCGGCGCCAACGCCAAGCTCGGTACCGAGCTCGCGCTACTGCAGACGACACATAACAAGGTCTTCTACGTCATAGGTCGCGAGGACGATCTCCTGAACAAGGGCATCGTCGTCCGCGAGGGCGGCGCCAACCTTCTCCTCGCGCACCCTGGCCGCACGTTACAGCCGGCTCGTACGCTCGACGCGTCGATGTTCACCGCCATCGATCAGCGAGCGGTGCGGGAGATAGCTGTGCCGGACTCGAGTCGCAATTACGCGATCGTATCCCGGCAGAGCCTCGACGACGCTGATGTCGCGACGCGTGACCGAGCGAGTTTCCACGGCAACCTCAAGATCAAGGATGCCGACCGGTTCTGGTCGCAGTCCAAGTACCTTATCATCCTCGAGCGCTGAACGGTTAGCTCGAAATCCTAGCTGGCAGCCCGGCCGCCCCCCAGGGCGGCCGGGCTCTTTCGTTCCCGGTAGAAATTCTCGGTTCTTTGTGTTGTGTTGTACTAATAATCTAGTATAATAGTACGCAGGGCCAAGGTCTATTCGGAATTGGAGCGTGCCGGCGTCCTCAGCACTCAACGTGGCGTCGGCACCTTCGTGCGCGAAACCGCCGAGCCTCATGCGGCGAGAACCAGCGCGCAAGACCGTGAGCGTGCGCTGCACCAAATGACGGACCGGTTACTCGCCGACGCACACCGGAGTGGCCTCACGATCGATGAGATCATCCGACATCTCGAGTCCCGGCGGACTAAGGAGAGAGAATAAAATGGCCCGCACTCGTTCTTCCGCTAAAAGGCGCAAGCAGAGCACCCGTGTCGATCCCGCCCGCGCGCCGCGCCTGAATGTCATCGGCGCCCTCATTTTCATTCTGTTCCTCGGCCTTGGCACTGCGTCCTCAGCGGTGAGCAAGAATCCGTTGGGCGCCATCGCCGGCAGTGTGCTTGGCCTTCTCTTGGCCGCGGCACCGCGCATCGCCAATCAATGGGAGCGGGCCGTCATGCTACGGCTGGGGAAGTACCGCGGCCTGCGGGGTCCGGGATTGTTCTGGATCCTGCCCTTCATCGACACGATCGCCGCCTGGATCGATCAGCGCGTCATTACCACGAACTTCAAGGCCGAGGAGACGTTGACCTCGGACACCGTGCCGGTGAATGTTGACGCCGTTCTTTTCTGGATGGTGTACGATCCCGAGAAGGCGGCCCTCGAGGTACAGGACTATCCACGTGCCGTGAGTTGGGCGGCGCAAACTGCCTTACGAGACATTATCGGCCGCACCTCGCTTACTGATTTGCTTCGTGGGCGCGAGCGCATCGAAACCGAGCTGCAAAAACTGATCGACGAGCGCTCGACGCCGTGGGGCGTCACCGTGCAGTCGGTGGAGATGCGCGACGTCGTGATTCCGCAGCAGCTGCAAGACGCGATGTCTCGTGAGGCACAAGCGGCGCGGGAAAAACAGGCACGGATCATTCTCGCTCAGGCCGAAGTCGAGATCGCAACGCTGTTCCGCGATGCGGCCGTTTCGTATCACGAGAATCCAACGGCCCTGCACCTCCGGGCGATGAATATCTTGTACGAGGGCCTGAAGGAGAAGGGCGCGTTGATGCTCGTTCCGAGCACGGCCGTGGAATCGATGGGCCTCGGTGGTCTCCTCGGCGCTGCCGCGCTTCGACAGAACAAGTTGAGTACAGGTGAAACTGAATGAGTGATCGTTGCCGCTAGCCCCAGCCGCTCTCGTCCCTAGCCCCTTCATACGTGTCCCAGCCTAACGTGGCAACAGCTGCTCCCACCGCTTCGTTGTGGGAGGACTTCATCGACATCATCTTCTCGCCGGCGAGCGTCTTTCGACGTCGACAGCGTGGCAACTGGTTCATTCCGTTGATCGTCGTGACCGTGGCGATTGCCCTCATCGTTTTCGCGACGCGTGGCGCGCTGCAGCCGGCGGTGGACGCCGAGGTCGAACGCGCGGCGGACGCAATGCGCAAGAATCCGCAGGTGACTGAAGACATGATCGAGAAGGCGCGCGGGTACATCGCGTGGAGCATCACCTTCGGACCGATCATTTTCATGCCGGTCATCATCATCGTCATCGGCTTCATGACCTGGCTCGTCGCGAAACTGGTCGATGCGCGACAGGAGCTGCGGGCCGCGATGGTCGTTGCCGCCTACTCTTATGTTCCGCGGGTTCTGCAGTGGATCGTCTACGCCGTCGAGGGACTGGTCCTGCGTCCCGATCAGCTCAATGGCCTCACCAAGCTGTCGTTCGGGCCGGCGCGCTTCGTCGATCCGGTGACGACGAATCCCGTCGTTTTGCAGATTCTCGTTCGGCTGGATTTGTTCACGATCTGGGTTACGGTCTTGCTCGCGATCGGCGTTTATGTCACGGGTCAGGTGTCGAAGCAGCGCGCCGCCGTCGCCGGCGTCATGTTCTGGATCGTTGGTTCGATTCCCCAGATCCTTGGCGCGCTACGGCAAATGGCCCAGGCGTGAGCGTTGGGCGTGGAGCGTAGAGCGACTTCTGAAGTACGCTCCACGCCCAATGCTCTACGCCTGTGCTGTACCGCACTCCGAGCAGAACTTCGCGGCGCGCGGAAGCGATGTCCCGCAACTCGTGCAGAACTTCGATGCCGGGGAGCCCGTAGCGTTAGGCGCGCCCGCCGGCGCCGATGTGCTGGGATTGAGCGCGTCGGCCATCGTCTTCCCTATCGCCAAGCCGGCGCCTAAGCCGGCGCCAAGACCCGCGCCGCCACCCGGATTCGCCGCCGCGGTCGGCATCGATTGCGCGACTTGATACTGCGTATAGTCGCGCAGGTTGCCGACGATATTCATGCCGATCCGCTCGTCGAGCTTTTGCTGGAGTTCATCGGGCAGCGACAGATTCTCGACGACGAACGAATCGAGCGCGAGACCAAGGTCGACGAAAATCGGCGCCACCTGTTCGCTGAGTGTTCGCGACAGCTCTATCAGGTTCGAGGCCATGTCGAGGAATGGGATCTTGCTGCTCGCGAAGGCGTCCGACACGCGACCAAGGATTGTATTGCGCAAATGATCGGCGAGGTCCGGTACCATGTACATGTCGCGCGTACCGCTCACCTTCTGGTGAAAGAGTAGAGGATTGGTGATGTGATACGAGTAGATGCCGAATCCACGCAATCGGACCATGCCGAAGTCCTTGTCGCGGACCGCGATTGGATTCTGTGTGCCCCACTTCTGGTTGGTCTGCAGACGCGTCGAAAAGAAATAGAGGTCGGACTTGAACGGAGACTGAAATGCCTTGTCCCAGTTTCGCAGATTGGTGAGGACGGGCAGTGTCCGTGTTTCTAGGGTGTACAGGCCGGGCCGGAACGCGTCGGCAGCTTTCCCTTCGTTCACGAAGAGCGCCATTTGTGATTCGCGCACCGTCAGCTGCGCACCGTACTGGATCTCCATATCCTGCATGGGATACCGGCAGGCGAGGACACCGTCGCCGGTTTCCGTCCACTGGATGACGTCGACGAACTGTTTTCGAATGAAGTCGCGGAGGCCCATCGGTTCCTCGCTGTGCGCAGAGTCAGTAGACTGGGGCGCCACAGTATGAAAGGCGCCGACAATAGACGAGCACATCGGCGCAAGGCAATTCGGCGCTAGCAGGGAATTGACGCGGCCCACTCGTCCGTGCAGTCTCCCTTCACATGGCACACACCACCGACGTCATCGTTGTCGGCCTCGGTGCAATGGGCAGCGCCGCGCTCTACCATCTCGCCCAACGAGGAGTCCGCGTCGTCGGCTTCGACCGCTACGCGCCCCCGCACAACATGGGCTCGACACACGGCCTCTAGCGCATCATACGCGAGGCCTACTACGAGCACCCGCATTACGTGCCGCTTGTGCAGCGTGCGTACGAGCTCTGGGCTGATCTCGAGCGCCGGGCCGCGCGACGGCTCTTTCATCAGACGGGCGGACTCATGATCGGTCGGCGCGACGGAGTGCTCGTTGCCGGCGCGCTGCGCAGCGCACAAGAGCACCTCCTGGCGCATGAGATGCTGACACCTGGTGCCGTGCGCTCGCGTTTTCCGGGATTCGCCGTGCCTGACGAGATGATGGCGTTCTTCGAGCCGCGTGCCGGCGTGCTCGACCCCGAGGGATGTGTTGACGCTCACCTCCAACTTGCCGCGGCGAGCGGCGCCGAGATACACGCGAACGAGCCGGTGCAGCACTGGCGCTATGACCGAGGGCGTGTGCGAGTCGCTACGGCAAGTGGTGAGTACGATGCCGCGCGCCTCGCCTTGTGCGCCGGCGCCTGGACGCCGGACCTCCTCGACGATGACGCGGTCGAATTGCGTGTCGAGCGTCAGGTGATGCACTGGTTCACGCCGGCGCGCGACGCCGAGCTGTTCGCGCCAGCGCGCTGCCCGATCGCGATGATCGAGTACGCTCCGGACCGCGTTTTCTATTTCGTGCCGGACAGCGGCGATGGTGTGAAAGCCGCCATTCATCACGAAGGGGAAACGACCACCCCGGATGCGGTGCGTCGGCAAGTCGACCAGATTGACGTCGAGCGCGTGACCAGGCTCTTAGCGACCTACCTGCCAGCCGCCGCGGGCTCGCACCGACGCTCGGCGACGTGCCTATACACCAACACCCCCGATGGACATTTTCTCGTTATGC
>QHUV01000403.1 GCA_003222065.1 Gemmatimonadota bacterium
GATCGCCTCGGTGATCTCATCCTGGATTGCGAAGATGTCCGTCTTCTCGCGGTCGTAGCGCTCTGACCAGAGATGAAAACCGTCGGTCACGTTGATGAGCTGCGCCATGACTCGGATGTGGTTGCCCGCCGTGCGAACACTCCCTTCGAGAATATGCCCGACGTTGAGCCTCCGGCCGATCTCCCCGAACTCGACGTCGCCGCCCCGGAAGAAGAATGAGGACGTGCGACCCGCCACCTTCAGACCAGGTACCCGGGCCAGCACATTGATGATCTCCTCGGCCAGCCCGTCGCCGAAATACTCGTTCTCTTTGTCCGCGCTCATATTGGCGAACGGCAGTACTGCGACGGACGTGAGACGCGAAGAGTCTGACATGGATTCGACCGGCGCAGCACTGAACAGCGCCGCGGCGAACCGCGCCGGATTCGTGAAGCGGTCCGCCGGCTTCTTCGCCATTGCGCGCACTATCGCCGCGTCGACGTTGAGCGGGACCGACTCGCGCACGACGCGGATAGAGGGAACGGCCGCCGCGAGGTGCTTCGCGATGACGGATTGCGCCGACGGGCCCGTGAATGGAACGTCGCCCGACAGCATCTCGTAGAGCACGCAACCGAGCGCATAGATGTCGCTGCGCCCGTCCACCGCTTCGCCCATGGCCTGTTCCGGGCTCATGTAGCTCGGCGTGCCGACGGCGAGCCCAGCCCGCGTTAGGCCAGGATTCGTAGAGGCGTCATCGAGCCGGCTGTTGACGATGGCCTTCGCGATGCCGAAGTCAGCGACCATCGGAACGCCGTCTGACAGGAGAACGTTTTCGGGTTTGACGTCGCGATGCACGACGCCGTGGCGGTGCGCGTAGTCCAGCGCCGAGGCGATAGCGCTGGCGATACGCAGAGCTTCGTCGACCGGAAGCTGTCCCTCACGATCGAGTTTCGCGCGCAGCGATTCACCGTCAACGAAGGGCATCACGTAGAACAGCAGCCCGTTGGTCTCACCCGAGTCGAAGAGGGGGAGCACGTTTGGGTGCTGCAGATGCGCCGTGACGCGGATCTCGGCGAGGAAGCGCTCGGTACCGAGTGACGCCGCGAGTTGACGGTCGAGCACTTTCAGGGCGACGTGGCGATGATGCTTTGCGTCGCGCGCAAGAAACACCGTCGCCATGCCGCCGCGGCCGAGCTCGCGCTCGATGGTGTACGCGGCGCCAAGGGACGCTTGCTGCTCGAGGAGCGAATCTGGCATCAGGACATCGATGAATCGCCGACGAGGCGGCTCATGGGGGTTCGGTCGAAGGTATGTCTCGATCCTCGATCCTGTAAGATCCCTGTGGATTTGCGACGGTCCCTTCGGTGAGCAGCGATGGAGATGCGTGTCGATTTCTACAAACTGGATGGCGGGCGGTTGTGCGGCTGGGTAGCGACCCCGCCGAAGCGGCGGTCCTTCCAAGGCACGACGATGGCCTCCGGACGAGACATTCCGCATGACCTCGGCCAGTTCGTCGTCGAGCTGGCGCTCGACCTTCACGAGGGATTCTGGGGATTGCTCGCCAACGGCGCGACGTTCAAAAGCGTACCGGGGCGCCGCCTAACGAAGCCCGGGCGGCAGCGCGTGCGCGAACACTGCGAGGCGCTGAACGCCGTCGAAGGCATCGTGAACGAGCACGTCACTGCGTGGCGGCGCAGAGTCGCTACGCCGGTGGGTCAGGCGCTGGACGCTATGTATGCTCGCTGGCGCGCGCTTCCCATCGGCGTCCCGCTTTCCCTCGAGTGGCCCGTTCGTCATCTCCCGTCCTCGACGGCGACGATCGGCAGATCGCGCTCGCGGGCCCAGCTCTCCCACTCGATCGCCGTACGCTCGAGAAAGCGCAACGACGGATCGGAACGCAGCGGAAGATCGAGCTCCTCGTAGAGCCGAATGGCGAAGTGGGATTCGAGCGCGGCCACCGCGACGCGTCCTGTCTTGGCGGCATACACTCGATATTGTGGCGCACCACCTCCGAGCGGTCCGCGTGGCACGGTAAGCCCATGCCGCAGCGGCGCGAGTAACGGATCGAGGCTCTCGACGACGCCGACGTCCACGATCGACCCTAACGACTGTCGCAGCAACGCGAGCGTGCCGGCGAATACGCGTTCCGACGCCATCACGTCGGCAGCGAGCGTGCGTGGCATCTCATCGCCGAGCAGACCACACTGCGCCTGATAGGTGAGATCGTGCCCGGGACGCTCGGGCTCGCGCACGCTACCGACGATCCGCAGCATGCGCAGGCGCGGGAATCGCGCGCGGAGCGTCTGCGGATCGAGGCCGAGGCTCGTCAACGACGACGGACGCTGACTCGTTATGAAGACGTCGGCGTCGCTGAGGAGCACGCGCAGGCGCTCTCGCCCGGCGTCGGCCTTCAGGTCCAATCGTTCGATCGAAATGCCGGCGTGCATCTCGGCGTGCCACGCCGGCGAAAGCTCGAGCAGAGGATCGCCCGTGGGTGGCTCGATCTTGATCACGCGCGCGCCAGCCTGCTTCATCCGCATCGCCGCCAGCGGGGCAGGTACGTTCTGCGCCATCGTGACGATCAGTACGCCATCGAGGAATTCGGTCGAGTGCATTGCAGTTCCAGGTGACCTACGCTTTTGTGCCGCCAATCTGCGTGCGCCTAAGAGCCACGGGTGCCGGCGGCGTGACCCATCATTCCAAATTTGGAATATTCCAAATTTGGAATGAGGTCCTGCGTCCACCCTGCTAAAGCGTTAGTCCTCGGAACACCTCTTGCGCGCGGCGGCAGTCCATACTTGCAGAGGATACGACCCATGCTCGCGAAAAAGCGGCTGCTTTCACTGGCGTTCGTCGTAGCGATTGGTGCGTGCGCCGATCAACCCACTTTGCCCAAGCCGCTGGTGCCAGCGGACGGACCGGCATTACAGAAGTTCGACCGCGGAACCGGGCTCGCGCTGAGCAACGTCACCAGCACGCCAATCCCGCTCCTCGGCGACGTGGTGTTCAACGGGAACGTCGTGATTACGCAGTTGGCGCTGAACGCCGTCGGCGGCTTGGAGGCGACGGGGACGATCACCGGAACGATTACCGCACTCGACATTCCGATCAATCAGGATTTCACGACTGACGTCGGCATCAGCAAGACGGGCTCGGGAGGTCAGTGCGGCCTGCTCACACTCGACCTGGCGCCGATCAATGTCGACGCGGCAGGCCAGATCGTCTCGGTGGACCTCACGGCCGCCAACGTCGACGCGAAGGCGACCGGCCCCGTCGGCAGCCTCCTTTGCGTACTCACCAGCCTCTTGAATAAGGGTCTAGGCGGCGCGGTCAACGGAGTGCTGAATGCCCTGAACGGTCTTCTCGGCGGTTGACCCTCGCGTCAATCGTTAGACGGCACGGCGTGGCGTCGTGAGCTGCCGCCACGCCCGCGCAACGGGCAAGCTTGAGTGGCGTATGGGCGCTACTGCCTCTAGGATGACTAAGGGCTCGAAACTGGTGACCCGTGCGCTTTATTTGGCCGGCACAGCGATACGACAGCCTAACGAGGGAAGCCATGGTGCTGGCGGCCGCGGTCACCGCGTCCGCCGCCGTCGCGATTGGGCTGCCGATCGTGACGATCTACCGCGCTCCGCATCGCGCGGCCTTCGCTGTCACTATCGAACCTGGCGAGATCGTCACCTTCGTGAAACCCCTGCCGCGGGGTGCCATGCCGCTGCTCGGGCCGAGCCTCTCGCATTCACCGCCGGCATCGCCTCGGTCGAAGCCCGTTGAGAGACAGCTGAACCAAGATACGAGTTCGCTCACGCCCGCGCGGCTCGAAGCGACGGGTGCGAACCCCGCCGCGGAGCAATCCAGTCCGACTGCCAGCGTCATCGGTCTGATCACACTTTCGCCGGCCGTTTCGAGGCCGGCGGGCGCTACTCAGGCGACCCCGTATTCGGTTTACGCGCAGCCGGCCAAACCCCTTCCTTGGCCTCTGTGGGTACGTCCCACGGCCGGGGAGCTGGACAGCGCCGCGCGGGACCAAGCGCAGCGCACGTCGGTGGCACGGGAGGAGCATCGTCCGATGGCCATTCCGCTCGGCGGTGGCTCACTACCGTTGCCATTTCTGAGCCGGGGACCGTCACGCGAGCAGCGAAGGGTGGACAGCGTCATACACGCCGATAATCTGCGCCGGCTGTCGCGACTTGCCGAGCGGGCGCGGGCGAAGCGCGATTCCCTGCTCGGCGCGAATACGCTTGCCGGGACGGCGAAGCGTCACGTGGATGCTCGAGGCGATAGCGCTCGACCACCAATACCGGAGCCTCGACCTAACGAATAACCGCTCCCTC
>QHUV01000404.1 GCA_003222065.1 Gemmatimonadota bacterium
AATTGCGCGGTTCAAACAACGTCTCGCTTACAGCTCCGGGCTCCGTCGTGTTCGGACAACGTCCTCATCGCAACTTCACCACGCGGGAAGTTGGCCGTCCCGCAGATGCGCAGGCAACGCGCAACTCGTTAGGCCAATACGCTAGTCGTCCAGCCGCGCTGGCTGGACGCCCCGGAGGCGCGGCGCTGCGGGCTCCTCATGGCTACTCCGTCCGCATCGCAATGGTGGGATCAACGCGCAACGCCCGCCGCGCCGGCAAGTAGCTCGACAACACCGCAATCAGCAGCAAAACCGCGGCGCTTGCCGAAAAGGTGAGCGCATCGAGCGGATCGGTGTTGAAGAGCAGCGCGCGAATCACCCGCGTGAGCGCCAAGGCGCCCGCAAGTCCGATCGTGACGCCAATGGCCGCGAGACCCACCGCCTGACCGACGATGAGTCGGATCATGTCCGACGAGGACGCCCCGATCGCGATGCGAATGCCCATCTCGCGTTTGCGCTGAATCACCGAATACTGAAGCACGCCGTACACGCCGGTAGCCGCGAGCGCGAGTGCCAGCGCCGCGAAGAGACCGAGCAGCGCGGCATTGAACTTCCGCGACGCGATCGTACTGCCGACGATGCCGTCCACCGGAAGGAAGTTCACGACAATGAGGTTGGGGTCCACACCTCGCACCGCCGTCCTGATCGATCCAGCCACGCTCGCCGGCGCCATTCTGCTGCGCACGACATACGACAGCCCGCGCGTGCCTTTGGTGTCGTTTTCGTTGAGCACCCTGCCCGCGCGAAGCGGAATGTGCATGGCCTCGAAGTAGCCGGGTAGAATGAGCGCGTTCATGGCGACCGGCAACTGCGACGGCGCCGCGCCTTCCGGCGTGAACACGATCATCCAGTCACCCTGCATTGGCAGATCCGACGTGGCGCTCGCCGCCAGCACGCCAGGAATCTCGCGCAGGCGCTGCACGATCTGCTGGTGGGCGAGCTTGATGCGGTCAGGGTCAGTGTACGCTGCCGCAGGAAGATTGACGCGGAACGTTGCCAGGTTCAATGCGTCGAAGCCGGGATTCACCGCGCGCGCGCGGGCGAAGCTCTGGATCATGAGGCCCGCGCCAACGGTGAGCACGAGCGCGAACGCGACCTCGGTCACGATGAGCACGCGCCGACCGTGCTGGCGCGTGCGGTCTACCGTTGACGATCGTCCCTCCGTGCGCAGCGACCGGTCGGCGTCGGAGGGACTGCCGGGCAAGCTCGGGAGGATCGAGAACACCAGCGCGGTGAGCATCGTTAGGCCCGCGGTGAGCGCAAGCACCCGCGCGTCGACGGAAGTATCGAACGACGAATAGAAGTCGCCTGGGGCGAGCGCGACGAGCGCCCGGGTCCCCCAGTGCGCGGCAACGAGGCCGAGTACCGAACCCGCCGTGAGGAGCAGCAGCGACTCGGCGAGGAACTGTTGCATGAGCCGCCCGCGCGACGCGCCGAGCGCCGTGCGGATCGCGATCTCACGCTTGCGCGCCGACGCGCGGGCGACGAACAGGCTCGCGACGTTGATGCACGCGATGAGAAGTACGAACCCGACTGCACCGAGCAGCACGAGCAGCGGACGACGCGAGTCGCCGACGGCCGCGGCGCGGAGACTCTTGACGTGGATGAGCAGATTGCCGCCCCTGTTCCGCGCTTTGCCCCAGCTCTCGGGATAGCGCTCAGGCATCTGACGCACGATGTCGGCGAGCGACGCCTCGCCTTGCGCCGTGGATACGCCGTTCCGGAGTCGGCCAAATGCGAGCGTGTTGAAGTTGTCGGCGCGCTGATTCATCACCGCCGTCGTGAAGCGAAACGGGAAGAAGATGTCGGCGACCGACACTCCAAGACCGGGCAGCGGAAAGGCGAAGCGGGGAGACATGATGCCAACCACTTCGGCGGTGGCGCCGCCGGTGAAGGTGATCTGCTTGCCGATCATCGCTGGATCGGCGCCATACCAGCGACGCCAGAACGCGTCACTGATGATGACGACCGATGGCGCGCTCGCGGCGGTGTCTGCATCGAGGAAGGCACGTCCAATCAACGGTCTGACCTGCAGTACCTTGAACGCCGACGGCGTGATCGACGCGCCATTGATCACCTGCGCATCGCCGTTCACGACGATGGTCGGGCGTCGCGATTGGGTGATAGCGAGCGACTCGAACGCGCGGCCTTCCGTTTCCTTGTAGTCGAGGAGATCTGCCGCTGAGATTCTGTTGATGTCGGCAGCGAGGTTCGAGATTCCCTCGCTCACCATCACCAGTTGGTCGGAATCGGGGAAGGGGAGCGGCCGAAAAAGCACCGCGTTGACGACGGAGAAGATAGACGTGTTGGCGCCAACGCCGAGCGCGAAGCAGAGCAGCGCGGCGATGGTGAGCGGCAAATTACGCCCCAGCTGGCGCGCGCCAAAGCGGACATCGCCAAAGAGAGTGTGGAGCACGTCGGACATGTTGCGCCTCCGTTGTTCCTGTTGTTCGATGGCGAGCGTTTCACCGCGATAGCGTGTGAGGTCGCCGAGCCGCTCGAGGGTGGCGGCGCGCGCATCGTTAGGCTCCATTCCCGCGGCGATGTACTCGTCGACCCGCGCCTGGACGTGGAACGCGAGCTCGTCGTCGACGTCGCGTTCGGGACGCGAGCCAAAGAAGCTCAGATAGCGGCGCCAGTTCGACTCGAGGCGCGGCGTCATTTGGCCCAGGCCGGCCGATCGGCCGACGTCATGACGGTCGTGACGGCCTTGGTGAAGCTGGACCAAGTGGAGGCCTCACTCGCCAGCGCGTCACGGCCCTTGGTGGTGATCTCGTAGTACTTGGCCCGGCGATTGTTGCGCGAGAGGCCCCAGGAGGATTTGAGCAGCTTGCGCTTCTCGAGTCGGTGCAGCGCGGGGTAGAGCGAGCCTTCCTCGACGCGGAGCACGTCGCCGGTCACGTCCTGGATCCAGCGCGCGACGTCGTAGCCGTGGGCAGGCCCCCAGGAGAGGGTCTTGAGAACGAGGAGGTCGAGCGTCCCTTGGAGGAGGTCGAGCGACGTGTCCAGCGCCGTCTCCAATAGAGTGTCTCTGGGAATGTTGGGAGAGACCCATAGAATGTCAATGGGGAGATGCGAACGGCAGCGCCGTTTAGCTCACGCCGTCCATCAACCCGCACGCATGCGACGCTAGTTAACGTGAGCCAATGGAAAAAGCGGCCACGGTGTCTGGCTGACCGAGAGTCGAAGTTCTGCCTAACCAGCTAGGGCAGGTGCCGTGCGGCACCGAGCTTTCTCAACCAAGATGCTCAGTCGCCGTGACGCACCACGACGAACGTCATGTTGCCTTCGACTTCGCACGACTCGATCAGCCCCCAGTCGCCGATCATCATGCCGAGCGCCTCATCTCGTGTCAGCGGAGCGCCCAGCTCACCGGCGCGATGTAGGAAGTGCATGGCCGCATCCGACCAGCGCCCGGTTTTGACGAGACACGTCGCGAACAGCCGACCTTCTCGCGGAATCAGCAGCCGGCCGCACTCGGCGATGATCGCCGCACGATCGATGGGCACGTGGAGGAGGTTAAGCATCAAAACGCTCGAGAACATGCTAGACACCAGCGGCAGGCTCACCGCGTCCGCGTGCAGGATGATCGGTCGTGCGGAGCGATCATGCGCGTGGGATGCCAAACGCTTCGCGGCGCGTCGCAGCATCTCGAGCGAACGGTCGCTCACGAGTGTCGTTCCCGTGCGTGCTTCGCGATACATCTCGGCGGTGAACAGCAGCGAGCCGCACCCGATCTCGGCAAAGGGATCGCCGCCGGCGGCGGCCAACGCCGAGCGCGCAAATTCGCCGTATCGCGCGGCGGACGTTCCCCACACGATCCGGTGGTAGGGCGGCCAACCGACGACTGCGTCGTAGATTGCCGCCTTTCGATCGTAGGCCGCAGCCGATTCCGACTCGCGCAATGCGCTGTAAACGCCAGGGCTGAGAGCGCGGATCTGCCGTGCGTCACGGAACAGGTGCGGCGTTGTCAGCGGTTCCATGATCACCTCGCGCGATTGCCGATGCAGAATGCGGGGCCTCGGTGTTACCAGATGCCAGGCAGCAGGCGATAGGGCACGCGCTTCACATACTCGCCGTAGTCCGCCAGCTCGCGCCGCAGCAAGCGCTCCTCCAGTGAAATGCGCACGATCAACAGCCCAAGCGGTACGATGGCGCAGAGTGCTGCGATGTATGATCCGAGCCACAGGCTCATGCCGACGAGCACGAGGGGATTTCCCGCGTACATCGGGTGTCGGATGACTTTGTAGATCCCTGTACTCACCAGACGATGCCGGCGTTCGCCTTGGAAGCGAATCACGGTCACGGCGAACGCATTCTCCCGAAGTGCGGACGCAACGATCACCCAACCCAGAACGAACAGGACGAGCCCGAGGGCGACGAGGAAGGATGGTGGGGCAGGAAGTACATGCCACCGAAAGACGTCACGCGCCGCCACAGCCGGCAGGCCCATAAACGCTGTCGTCATGAAGGCGAACAAGAGGACTCGGTCGGGCCTCGGCTGATCGCGGTGCAGCAGCACCGTGGCGCGTTCGAGCAGGAGAGTCGGCTGACATCGAAACACCAGGATGGCGCTCACCATCCTAACGACGAGGAGCACGGCAAGCAGCAACCAGGCTCGTGGCCACTCGACGGTGCCTGCCGCGACGAACAGCACAACCGCGACGACCACGGCGTCTGTGAGGATTCGTACAAATACTCGCAGCATCGCTATGCTCGGGGCTAGGCTTGAGAATGGCTCTCCTATGGGCGATTGCTCATCGCGATTCTCTCATTGTAGGAGCGCTCGTAGAGTGGCGCTATCGCACCGTTGAGAGTCCAAAGGGAGGCCAGCGCAAGTCTGCAACTGCAGCGCGTCGGAAGGTCGAGCGCAGCCCAATCCCGGTCAAGCGGCAAGTC